>JAHJQU010000149.1 GCA_018819005.1 Pseudomonadota bacterium
TATTTTGAGGGCTGTTCCATGGCAGCGTTTACCCCAATCTCTTTCATGGCTTGATGGGATAAAAATTACACTTAAGTTCGGGTGAATCTTGGGTAAAAACCTTATATTCTTATGACGGTTAAAACTCCGCGAAAATCGGTGATGAAAGGACTTTATTTCCCATATTCTGAATTTCACCAAAACATTGATAGTGTCCGTCAAATTCTTCTGATATTTTTAAATTATGAAACTTAACAATTTCTCTATAGGCAACATCTTTAAATGACATCTCAATATTTACCGTATCTATTGTATCATCAATATCTACAATGGGTTTACTCAATTTTGTGTTATTATTTATTACCAATACAACGGTAAGCGCCACAATTGCAAACGTGAGAATGATCATAATGAAAGAACTGATATCTGTAGAACGTTTTTGTCTTTTCAGGCTATATATTAAAATTGCATTAGCTCGTTCCTCAACCGAACTAGATCCATCTAGCGCAACGCTTAAAAAAGTTTCAATTCTTTCATTTCTATCTTTTGTTTGTGGTCTGTTTTTTAATATTTTTTTTATGCCCTTCAATTCTCCTCCTCCCTCACCAGTTCCCCCTCACACCATTGCCGCAGCCGATGCATCTTGAGCGGATAGGCCCGGAAAGAAAAGTAATCCAATTAAGAAAAATAAAAGTGTTTTTTTCATAGGCTCAATTCCCCCTTGTTTACGGTTCCACTTTATTTCCAAAATAGAAGTACTGTCAATAGGCACCTTTTGACAAGAAAAACGGCTCATCACCACGCTCTGAAAAGCCCAACAACCGCTCTGAGAGGCCCATAGAGCGACAAACTTCACCGGGGGAAAAACATATGCTCCCTGGGGCCGTTTACCTGCATTGCTGGCCCCACAGCTCCCGCAGTATTTCTGCGGAGATTTGCTTTTTTAGCTGTTGTATTTGAAGCGTTGGCCTTCCGTATTTTTACGTTATTTACGTTTGATCCGGCGGCAGCTTCAGGCCCTCAATGCCCCCTCTTTATGACTGGACCAGTTTTATGGGAAGAGTTCCCTCTAGATAAATATATCTATATTTGGAAGAGAATAAAAGTCAAGTGAGGCAGGGGCGCCCGGTCGATCCCAGTACGTCCCCCGGAGGAAAAAAGGCTCGAGTCCGCCATCCGGCGATTGTGCGATTATGTAGCCTCTATATATATGACAACATCAAAGGATCATTATTCTCAATTTGGGTTGACAGATTCCAGCGTGTAAAATAAATTTCAGGTGGATAATACAATGAATAAAAAATCAAAGTACATTGTTCACGGTGAAAGCGAATCCGAAATGGCGAAAAAGTTAGGCATTGAAGAAACCGAGGCTATTATATGGGAGAATATGGAAATTGGTGAATTAAAGTACATCTTTAATGGATTCCCGCTCAAAATGATAAACCGACCGGAAATGGATATTATTCTAAGTAAAATGCAGATAGCGATTGAAAATCAAATACTATTAGCGAAAAAATGCATTGAAGAATATCTAAAATATACTACAGATCGAGAGTTTGGAGATGTTGAATATTTTTTTAATAATATCGGTGGACATGCGGTTTTGAGATATATAAGCCCACTTTTGCCTAAAGAGGGAGATTGGACAGAACGGTATATCATGGATGATCCGGCGAATTTCTATGCCATGATCGAAAAAATGGGCCCAATATCGTTATCTCTTCCGGTGTCCCAAAGGATTCTTGAACAATGGTTAAAAGAAGGTATGACAAAAACACACTTTAGCCATATCGTAACCTCTCTCATTGAATACGGGAAGAAAAAGTATGGCCATAAAAATATAAAAGCTAAACCAGGCCGAAAACCCGATCCCTCAACTCAAAAGATGAGTGCTAAAGCGACAAAGGAACTTTATACATTTCTTCATACTCTTTTCAATTATATTAAAAAAAAATCAAGGTATTCTGATGACAAGAAAATGATTGAGTCAACTATTGAATACTATGGGCGAAATGCATTGCGGGATAAGGTAATTTTTGATTGGCTGGACGACGAGACAAGGCGAATAGTTCTAGAAAAATCCCGTCTTTTCAACCCGATAATAAGTATCATTTGGGAAGATGAAGAACTGAAGAATAATTTCATGCAATTAAATTGGGTTCCTCATGAGGTGGCCCTTACCGTGGCCGCTCGGCTGACAAAACGTTCAGTCGATACGATCAGGAAAATCATTTATAGAAAATAAAGATCGATTCTAACACGATCCCTTCTGGTTTACGACTTTAGTCCCTGCCATTGATTTAATCCACCCCTCCTCTCAGTCATCTTACTGTGTATTTATTGGATAATTTTACCCATTACATACAGGGTAAACAGCAGTAAATTGTAAATAGAATACTAAAGTAGGACATATAAAATGACAGGAATCAATAAGCTTCGAGTGTTTCGGGTCATGAAGGGGCTCACTCAGGAAGACCTGGGAGAGAAGGTTGGCTGTAATCAGTCGCTGGTTTCAAAGATTGAGCGAAAGCGATATGTCCCCGATCCTTCATTAAAAAAAGCAATCGCTGATGTACTTGGACGAGATGTTGATGAGGTTTTTTGATGGAGAAACGTTGGTTGACTGTTCGCGATGCTTCTGAATACCTGGGAGCCCATGAACAGACGATTTATATCTGGGCACAAACCGCGAGGATCCCATCGGTAAAAATCGGCGGATCTGTCCGGATCGACAGGAAAGCCCTTGATCGGGCGCTTGAAGCGCAGCTGGACGGCAAAACCATCAACCTGGAAGGATTGATTTAATGGACGAATCCAGAGAGTTGATGAATAGCATTCTAGGACAATTCCTTGTTGGGCCTGAAGGCATACCCGAGGAACTAAATCCGGATTTTTTCAGGAATCCCCGAGATCGACAACTATTCTCGAAATACCTTTTAAACGGAATAAATGACGCCTCTGTTATTGCAGAAAGCGAGATGGGCAATGGATCGAAAATAACAGCCACATATCTTTCCGGATTGCTTGACGCCGCAATGAAAATTGATTCTAACAAAATCAATCAATACATCAATCAAATAGTGGTTATCCGAAAGAACAGCGAAGAAGGACTGACCGACCTCGGAAATGCCCGCCGATTTTCAAGGCGGCTTGGTTCTGAGGTTCGATATTGTCACCAGCGGAGACGATGGCTTTTTTATAATGGCGTCCGTTGGGAATTCGATGAATCGGGGGAAATAGAGAGGCGGGCAAAAGATGTTATCCGAGGAATCTATGAGGAAGCCTCTCAATTCGGTGACGAGGACCGCAGAAAAGAATATGCCCGACATGCCATCCGCTCAGAGTCAGCTCAGAAGATCCGGGCCATGATCTCCCTTGCCGAGTCTGAGCCCGGAATATCAATCAGGCAAGATGAATTTGATTGTAATCCGTTTTTGCTCAACGTGGCGAATGGAACCATTGACCTTAAAACCGGAGAACTACATCCACACAATCCGGATGACCTTATTATAAAACTTGCGCCTGTTGAATTTGATTCAGCCGTTTTATGTCCTCGATGGATTCAATTTGTCTCGGAGATTTACGAGTGTAATCAATCCCTGATCGATTTTTCCCGGCGCGCTATAGGCTACAGCCTCACCGGGGACACCCGGGAGCAATGCCTCTTCATTAATCATGGCCGCGGGGCAAACGGCAAAAGCACCATGCTTTCGATCTATCAAAAACTCTTGGGAGATTATGCGCAGCAGACGCCCTCAGAAACGCTACTTGTTAAGCGGATGCCTGGAATCAATAACGACATTGCACGACTGCGAAAAAGCCGAATAGTGATGGCCCTGGAGGTTGAAGAGGGCCGCCGCCTGGCTGAAAGCCTCGTCAAGGGGATGACCGGTCAAGACAAGATGGTTGCACGCCATCTCTATTCGGAGTTCTTTGAGTTTGAGCCTGAGTTCAAGCTGTGGATCGGGACGAATCACAAACCACAGATCAGGGGAACGGACCATGCAATCTGGAGGCGAATCCGGCTCGTTCCATTCAACCGAATTTTCAAAGACGAGGAACAGGACAAGGAATTGATCATCAAGCTCGAATCGGAATTATCAGGAATTCTCAATTGGGCCATAGAGGGGTGCCTCCAGTGGCAGCGCGATGGCCTGGGAATGCCGGAAGAGATCCAGTCGGCCGTTGATGAGTACAGGGAGGAATCCGATCCGCTTGGTTCATTTCTCAGCGATTGCATCACAACGGATGGAGAAGCATCAATCAAGGCGTCTACTCTTTACCAGAAATATAAAGAATGGGCCGAAGAGGCGGGGGAAAAGATTATTACAGGAACAGCCCTCGGGAGGGCTGTTGTCGAGAGGGGAATTGATAAGACCAGGTTGAGCGATGGCAACTATTATATCGGGATCAGATTTAGGGGCAATCATGTATAGTTTAGGTCAGTGTATAGTTCTGTATGCTTTTTCAATAAACTCCCCTTGTAATTTATCCCTCGTAAGACTTTATATAAAAAGGGTACATAGACTATACATCAGGGTAAAACTATACACTAGTTTTGCTGATGAGGGGACAATCTCAAACATGGTCGGGGCCGATCCCTGCATGCTTCCGGGTGAAAATATGGACGCAGTGGACATAAAGTCCAGTAAAGAATTCTTGCACTCATTTTAGAGGAATAAATATGAATAAAACTAAAGACAAAAATACAAGTGTTCAACATTCTCAATTAACCGCTATTGAACAAGAGGCACTAGACAGATGTAACGAAATAAATATAAAACGAACAGCTCCTCCCAAATGGGTTGAAGTCAAAAAAAATGTCATAAGTCCCGCTGAGGAAGACAAAAAAATGTTTTCCGCTCAAATGCTAGAGACAACAGGCTCTACAGATTCGGATTTTAATATAAGGTTAATTATGCAAGTTGCATTATTACTTCAAAGTAATAAAAAAGACTCCGACACTAATTTTGCCTCTGCATTAATGCACGGTATTCATCCCAGAGATGAGACAGAAGGCATTCTTATTGCCCAGATGGCAGGAACTCATAATTTGATAATGGAATCGATGAGAAGAGCTGCGATCCCTGAACAATATCTTAATGCAGGGAATGACTATATAAACCGAGCATGTAAATTGATGAATATTTATCTCCGACAGATGGATATGCTTCTCAAATACAGAGGAAATGGTCATCAACAAAAGATGATTGTAGAGCATGTCCACATTCATAAAGGCGGTCAAGCTGTTGTGGGACAGATTGGAAACAATCCCAGGGGGGAGGGGGATGGAAAAAATAAAAATGGATAAACCCCATGCAGGGGAAGGAAAAACATGTTTTTTCTCTTTTATGAATGCCTCCCAATGTGGCGCAAAAACCAGAAAAGGACATCCTTGTAAATCACCTGCAATGAAAAATGGACGCTGTAGAATGCATGGAGGGAAGAGCACTGGACCAAAAACACCTGAAGGCATTGAAAGAATAAGAGCAGCTCATTTAACACACGGCAACTACACCCAGCAGGCTGCCGCAGACAAGCGGGAATTCAGAGAATTGATGAAGCTTCTCAATGAAAACATGAAAGAAGTCGAGGGACTCATACAGAATACTAAGATTTCAATTTAGGTTATGGTGGAGTGCATTTGAACAACCAGTTATTGACCGTTCAACAAGTCAGCACTCTGCTTCAAGTTCACCCAAAAACAATCTATCGATGGAAAGAAGAGGGATGCATTCCGTATGTCAATCTCAATGGCCTTGTCAGGTTTAGAAAAACCGATATTGAAAATTGGCAATGCGAATATTCCTTTAAACCTGCCCCTCCCCTAATCGATTCACTTCAGCATGGATTTTCCATTCGGGAATGTGATAAATTATTCCTGAAAGGAGACAGCGCCGTGAGTAAATCAAAGCGGCGCTGGAATTATGGTTTTGGGCAAGTCTACATAAGGAAAACCAAGGGAGGAAAGGAACGCTGGTACATCGACTATACGGACGAAACCGGAAGGCGAGTCCAGAGGGTAGTCAAGAACGCGTCACACAGGGATGAGGCCATGATAGCACTTCAATCTGAAATAGCAAAATGCTTCCACCGGGAACACGGAACAAAGCCGCAGATCCAAGAAGTCCAGCTCCCTAAGTTCGTTGAAATGTTCATCGAGGATTATTCCAAGGTCAACAAGACGAGCTGGAGGGACGATGAAATCAGGCTGGGCAAATGGGCCGAATTCCTGGGCAATGTTCGCCTTCAGGATGTGACGCCCGTAGAAATCGAACGCTTCAAAACGAAGAGGCTCACCGATGGAGTGAGCAAGTCCACGGTTAACCGCTATCTGGCCATTCTGAAACGGCTCTATAACATCGCCATCGAGTGGGGCTATGCCAAAGAGAATCCGGTCCGGAGAATCAAGTTCTATTCGGAAGCCGACTGCATGAAGGAAAGGATCTTGACCGCAGAGGAGGAAGATCGCCTCTTAGAAGCCGCCTCAGCGCATTTAAAACCGATTCTCATCGTTGCTCTCAACACCGGAATGCGGAGAGGCGAGATCCTCAAGCTCACGTGGGACCGGGTTGACATTGAAAAAGAGCAAATCTTCATCAACAAGACGAAGAGCGGAAAGCCCCGGATCGTTGACATGAACTCCACTCTCATAAGCCTCTTCACGCAGCTAAGAAGCCGTGACGCTGCCGGCGGTTATGTTTTTCTCAATCCCAAAACCGGAAAGCCCTTCAACAAAGTCCAGAAGTCTTTTGATGGGGCTTGTGAGAGGACCGGTATTCAAGATCTCCGTTTTCACGATCTGCGGCACACATTCGCAAGCCGCCTGATCGCAGCGGGAGTTGACCTCATCCGGGTCAAAGAGCTCCTGGGTCACAGTACGGTACGGATCACCGAAAGGTACACGCACGCCAGCCGCGAAGACAAGAAAAAAGCGGTTGAGCTGCTGTGCCGAAACACCGCAAAAAACGGTGAAAAGCGGGACGATCTGTTACATATTTGTGACACGGACGAAAACGGGAAAAAGGTCATTCAGCTAAACCGTTATTTTTCAGTCAATTAGCGGAGAAGCTCAGCGGAAGAGTACCGGCCTTACAAGCCGAGGGTCACAGGTTCGAATCCTGTACCGCCCACCATCTTTTTTCTGCATGAATCGAGATGAGCGATTGACATGCGGTCGGGCACGCTGCCGGTGAGACAACATGAAAAA
>JAHJQU010000150.1 GCA_018819005.1 Pseudomonadota bacterium
CCTTTAGATAACATAACAGAAAATATTATACTTAAAAAGTCTAAATAAAGTATCTGGGTGGCTAATTGTTGATGTTCAGAAGTGAATAAGGCTGTAATTTGTGCTTGGAATATGGCTATTTTGCAATAAATGAGCTTTTTTTCTTGACCCCGATTCAGGCATTGACTATTATCATCCGTACATTTCTAAGATAGTTGTATTGTAATGAAAATCAGGTTGAGATGATCTGCCGATCAAAAGGCAGGCATGGTGTTTAAGGCAAACAATTATACAGAAGGAGGTTTTTGTATGAAACGTTCATTGTTTTTATTTGTCACGGTGTTCATGTTTATGGCTGCTTCCATCGTTTTTGCTGCTCCTCCTACAGATCCCATTGGAGTAGTAACCATTAAACCGGGTGAACCCATCCACATTGCTTACTGGTTTGTTACGGCTGGCCCGGATTCTACCCTTGGAATTGACACCAAGAGGGGTATTGAAATCGCAATCGATGATATCAAGAACAACCTGCTGGGTCACAAAATAAAACTGGATGGCCAGGACAGCGGTTGTAATGCTGAAGGCGGGCAGGCTGCCGCTACCAAGCTGGCTTCCGACCCCACTATCGTGGCTGCTGTTGGTTCCAACTGCTCCAGCGAAGCCAAACCCGGCGCCCCGATTCTTTGGAATGCCGGTATTTCTACTGTTTCTCCTTCCAACACCGCTCCTTACTTGACCGATCCTAAACGCGGCAGTGGCTACGACGGCTATCTGCGCACCGCCCATAACACAAGGTTCAGGGCGCAGTAGCGGCCGATTTCGCCTTTAAAAAATTGAAAGTCAAAAGAGCGGCCACTATCCATGACGGCAGCGTGTACGCCGAGCAATTGGCCAATGTATTCGCCGAGACCTTTAAGAAAAACGGCGGCACCATCGTGGCTCAGGAAGCTGTTGCTCCGACCGACACCGATATGAAACCGGTGCTGACAAAGATCATTACGGCAAAACCTGAATTCATTTATTACCCTATTTTCGTTGCTGCTGCCGGCCATATTACCCGCCAGGTTAAAGAAGTCTCCGGTTATGAGAAAGTAGCCCTGATGTCTGCTGACGGCGCTTACTCGGTTGATTTTTACAAGGCAGCCGGCGAATCCGCTGTTGGCATGTACCATTCCAGCCCGGATTTTGAGGCTTTTGGCAAGGTTTATGAGGATTTTCTCCAGAAACATTTAAAGAAATACGGGGAGAAGACTTTAGCACCTTTCCACGCTCATGCCTATGACGCGGCCAACCTGATCTTCAATGCCATTAAGAAAGTTGCCAAGAAAGAAAAGGATGGAACCCTCTATATCGGCCGCAAGGCCTTAAGAGACGCCCTCTATGCGACGAAGAATATGAAGGGCATCACCGGCACTATCAACTGCAATGAGTATGGCGACTGTGCTGATCCGCGAATTGCTGTCTATAAAACCGGTGTGGAAAACATTAAAACTTTAGTAATGCCAAAAAAATCTTTCTGGAAACCATAATAAAAGGTTGTCTCAAGAGAAACCCGGCTTTGTTCATGACAAAACCGGTTTCTTATGTGGAAGGAATTTCATGCAGACAAAGTTTCAACGATGGAAAGAAAGCATTACAGCAACTGATATTGTGATGTGGGTTATAGGCTTTGCCCTGCTGGTTCTTATAATTTTTGGTTCGATCCTGACTCTCCGTGCGGGCAGATATACTCCTGTCCAGTGGTTTGATTTCGTTATTTACGGTTTGGCGCAAGGGAGCATATACGCCCTGGTAGCCATGGGTTACACCCTGGTTTATGGCGTCCTGCGCATGATCAATTTTGCCCATAGCGAAGTCTTTATGAGCGGTCCCTTCACAGCCTATTATGTAGCCGCCTATTTTTACAGAAGCAGCCTGCTTGAAAGCCATCCTGTTATTTGTCTGATTATTGTTTTTATTGTTTCCATGTCGATATCAACTTTAATTGCCTTTCTTCTTGAAAGAATCGCCTATCGCCCTTTAAGGAACGCCCCGCGCCTGATCCCCCTCATAACAGCAATCGGGGCTTCCTTCACACTGATGTATCTTTTTCGGGGGTTGTATGGCACCGGTTTCCAGGCCTATCCGGTCTGGAAGATTTTTGATGGCAAATGGGCATTATTCCAAGGTTTGGAAATCGGCAAAATGCAGCTTTTCGTCATTTTTGCGGCCGCTCTTGTTATGATAGCCCTTTATATGTTCATACAGCGCACCCGCATCGGCAAGGCCGTCCGATCCGTTTCTGAAGACAAGGAAGCCGCTTCTTTAATGGGTGTGGATATAGACAAGACTATCTCGATCACTTTTATTATCGGTGGCGCTGCTGCCGGAGCGGCCGGGGTTCTTTATGCCCTGGTGTTTAAGCAGGTTTTTTTCATGATGGGCTTTATTCCGGGAATCAAGGCTTTTACCGCGGCGGTTCTGGGCGGTATCGGCAATATTCCCGGTGCAATGCTGGGGGGCCTCCTGCTCGGCTTACTTGAATCGATCGGACCCGCTTTATTCCTTGACGGCTACAATGTCGTGGCACCCTATCAACTCAAAGATGCCATTGCCTTTTTAGTGCTTGTATTGGTATTGATCTTCCGGCCCACAGGTCTTCTGGGAGAACGTTTGGCGGTTAAAAAAGCTTAGTCACCTGTAATCGAAAGAGAAGTAATGGAACAAATTCGTGCCATTTGGCGATACGGAATAAAGGTTGGAATTATTGGCGGTATTGTCCTGGTTCTGATGGCGTTGATCGGCATGATAGAGGTCTTTACGCAACGTCAGGTCATTGCGGATATTATCTCAATGGGGCATGCCCTCTATCTGGCCGCTGGGCTGTTTATATGTTATATGGCGGCCAAACGCACTACGCCGGCTAAGCCCCTGTGGATCATTTCAAACAGTATATTTGCAGGATTGACAACCGCGTTTTTTTTAGTGTTGCTGATCATTTTAGGCAGAAATGTCAATTTAAGGATGATGTTCATCAATGCTTCCGATTTGCTGTTGAATAACCTGCTTACCTTCGGGGTTGAGGGAAACAGTGGAATACTCCTCCTTTTGTATGTTGGAATGTTCACCGGCCTGATCACAGGTTGTTTCTATCTTCTGCCGAAGATTGTCCGCACGGTCATTTTATGGTCATTAGCGGGTTCAGCTTTTGCGGGTGTTCTACAGGAACTAATCCGGCCCATCCTGACCAATAATTTTCCGGACGCGATCAGCGAATGGCTTTTAACGAGCGATGGCCTTACCATGAGAGGCGCCCTTTCAATTTTCATTTTCATTGCCCTGGCAATCATATCATGGTCAATTAAAGGAGCCGGAATCAAGCAAGGCTGGCAGGGTTTGCCAAAGAAACAGCAATCAACCTGGAGAACGATCGGTACCATTATTCTTTTAGCCATTATTCTGGTTGCACCGTGGCGCCTGGGTCTCTTTATGAGTGAAGTCATGACCATTGTCGGCCTCTATGTGCTCTTAGGGCTTGGCCTGAATATCGTCGTCGGGTACGCGGGTCTTCTGGATCTGGGCTATGTGGCTTTCTTTGCAATAGGAGCCTATGTTACCGCATTGATCACATCACCTGAAATAATGAATTTGAATTGGTCTCTCTGGGCGGCAATCCCCTTTGCTATCTTTTTTGGTATTTTAGCCGGAGTGCTTCTCGGTGTTCCCGTCCTCAAGATGCGTGGTGATTATCTGGCCATTGCCACCATGGGTTTCGGTGAAATCATTCGTCTTCTGGTTCTTTCAGATGCTTTGCGTCCCTTTCTTGGCGGATCTCAGGGCATTGGTAAAATTGCCAAAGCGCAGGTACTTGGTTTTGTTTTTAAAGGGCCGCAGGAAATCTATTATCTCATTATTGCAGGATGCATACTTGTAATTTTTGTTTCCTGGCGCCTGAAAGATTCGCGAATAGGCAGAGCATGGAAAGCCATGCGCGAGGATGAAGATGTTGCCCAGGCGATGGGGATCAATCTGGTATCGAATAAACTGCTGGCTTTTGGAACGGGCGCGGGATTTGCCGCATTAAGCGGCGTCATCTTCGGCAGCAAGATAGGCTCAATTTATCCTCACAGTTTCAATATTATGGTCTCCATCAATATTGTTTGTCTGATTATTTTTGGTGGAATTGGCAGTATCCCGGGCGTAATTGTAGGTGCTGCCGCTCTTATTGGTCTCCCGGAACTATTAAGGGAATTTGCTGAATACCGGTTTCTGGTTTATGGCATCGCCCTTGTTGTCATGATGTTGATCCGGCCGGAAGGACTATGGCCGGAGGAGGCTCATAAAAGAGAGCTGCATAAGGGGAATGCAAAAGAAGCGCCTGGTTAGCTTGAAAATTCCCATAGAGTTTAAAAAGGAGGATTTACTACGGCACCAATATTAACATCACGTAATACAACCAAACGCTTTGGCGGCCTGGTGGCCGTGGATGGTCTGGATATCGAGATCGAGGAAAAGACCATTCACAGCGTTATCGGTCCGAACGGCGCAGGAAAGACGACGTTTTTCAACTGTATCACCGGTTTTTATAAACCCGAGGCCGGTGAAATATTCCTTGAAAATCATTCCTTAGTCGGCCTTATGCCTGATCGTATCGTTCGCCTGGGAATCGCCCGAACCTATCAGAATATCCGTCTTTTTCCCGATTTGACCGCGATCGAAAACGTGTTGGTGGGTATGCACGCCCACTTGAAATCGAGTTACCTTGGTATTATTTTGAATACCCCTTTCGTCAAAAGGGAAGAACAAGAGGCGGAAGACGAAGCCAATCGCCTGCTCAAGTTCGTTAACCTGGAAACTAAAGCCAACATGCTGTCCAAACACCTTCCTTACGGCGATCAAAGACGCCTTGAAATCGCGCGGGCCCTGGCTACTAGACCGAAATTATTGTGCCTTGATGAACCTACGGCCGGCATGAATTCAGGAGAAACACAGGCAATGTGCGACTTCATTCAAAGCCTGCGGGATGATCTGGGAATTACGATCATGCTTATCGAGCATCAGATGAGGGTCGTAATGGGGATTTCAGAGATAATCACTGTTTTGGATTACGGTAAAAAACTTGCCGAAGGCACGCCGGATGAAATCAAGCGGAATCCAAAAGTCATTGAAGCGTATCTCGGGCAAGGGAGTGCTGCTCAATCCCATTAATTTGCCGGAACAAAGGAATATCTATTATTATAGCGTTGCTGGAAGTTAAAAATATCCATGTCTATTATGGAAACATACATGCCCTCAAAGACCTCTCTCTGAATGTCGACAAGGGAGAGATCGTTACACTTATCGGTGCTAACGGCGCGGGAAAAAGCACGACGCTGAAAACTTTGAGCGGTATTTTAAAACCCCGAAGCGGGTCCATACTGCTCGAAGGAGACGAACTGACCAGGTATCCGGCCCATCAGATCGTATCCAAGGGGATGATTCATGTCCCGGAAGGACGGCGCATATTCGGCCGCCTGACTGTTCAGGAAAATCTGGAAATGGGAGCTTTTACCGTCAGAGATGAACAGCTTAAC
>JAHJQU010000151.1 GCA_018819005.1 Pseudomonadota bacterium
GATGTATTCTTTTGCAGCGGTTAATTTATCGTACTCAAAAACACTTCGTGAGCCGATTTTCACCGTTAATTCCTCTACGTGCCGGTATAGCGTCATGTTCTTGGTCAGGGGCGCCGGGGGAAAGACAACGGAGGGAGATCCCTTGATCTTCATCACGGAATAAAGGAGAAAAGCACTTAACAGGAGCGCCAGCAATAATAACAGCATCATTATCTTTCTCATTTTTTCTGCAAACCTCACCCATTCCGGCCGGTTCTTTATTCGTTCAGGGCTTTCTGCCGCTACAGTTGTGCAGCAATTTCATCGACCCTGACCGCTTCTTTCCCGGGCCGGTCGTTGTGTGCGGAACGTAACTATCAATTTCAGTACATGCCTTACTATGGGCCACGCGGTCGAGCAGGGTCCGTGGTCCTTCCGTGGTTGCAGACTCGGCGCTCATACATCCTCCTTGTCGGCGCCGCGGGTTGGGTATTTTTCGGTAATGAACGTTGATGCAGTCGAATTGGTTCATCCGGTTCTTGCGTACTTTCTGATTTGGAAAGGCATATACCTACAGGATAATCTCTCTCTTGTGCACCTACCTACTAAATAATCTCGAAAAGCCATGTCTTTGAGAATTACGGTTTGAAAGCTATTAATCTTAAAAAATCAACGGCGGCGGTCCTGTGAACTACGCTAATAAATTTTGTCCAGCTTGGGGAGTGAATTCCATGAAACCTCTGAGTACCACAAATTAAATTGGCTTCCTGAGTTGATACACAATTCTGCTAAACCCGATGTACTTATAAACAACCTCAGCCTCCATACGCTTTGCCACCTCCTCAAACCAGTCAGGGAAAAAGCGCAGGCAGTCAATAGGATATCGATGATAATGAAAACCTGGTATTACCGTGTGTAATATTAAATGACCGTTGTCATTGAGGAGATTCCAACAATCTCGGACATGTTTATAAGGATCAATAAGGTGTTCAAGAATAGCTTGTGAAACAATGCAATCTACGGATTCTAGTGACGATGGGGGGGATTCCTCAAAATTCCATTTAAAATCCACATGCTCTGCCAACCCGGCAGTAATAATACTATCCTCATCTAATCCTAAAAGATCAGCCCATGCGGTTTTTACATAATTGCTTTCCCCTGGGAGCAAGACGGTCTTTGCCGGACCACGCAACTTTATAACAATGTTGACAATTTCGCCACTAATGCCGCGAGATTCATTGGGCAGACCACTAACTGCGATTGCCCTGAAATCTTCGTCAATATGAAAATCGCCATAAAGCTTGCTGAATTTCCATTGTTGCCTACGCTGCATTGCACGTGCTGCAAGCCGAGGACTAATGTGTGGTGCGAGAATCTCACGCACTGACTCTTTAAATTTCATTGGTGCTCCATTTAGATTGCATTATATATTCAACGCTTTATTATTGCCCGAATGAGTTGAAGAGTCAAGAATATATTCTATTGATAATTACTTGAATCCAGCATATTCGGCAAGCTAAGACATTGGTCTGATTGGATTGGCTGGCGTCAGGAGAAGATTTCATAAATAATTCGTAAAGAGTTTTTAGTCTTGAAAGGTAGGGTCAATCGACTCTGCCTTTTTCATTTCTGAAATTAAATATTACTGATTGTAGAACTAAACCGCTGCGCGGTGGTCCTTGCTAACCTTTTTTCGGCTAATAAGATAAACTAACCTTCCATTTTAATCAATCCTGATTTTCTTGTTATCTCTTGTTGATCACGTCGAATCCCCATACAGTTTCCTTTATCATACCGTCGGCATAAGCTGACGGATATCTGAAACAAAGGAGATTGTATTATGGGAAAGTTAAGAGATCAGATGCTTGTAGACCTTCAGTTGTGCGGAGCCAAGCCGAGGACGCAAAAGGCTTACCTGAGAGAGGCGGAGAACCTGGCAAAATACTTTAACCGGTCACCGGCGGAATTGGGAGAAGACGAACTCAAAGAGTATCTGCTTTATCTTATGAAGGAAAGGCATCTGTCGGAGGGAACATTCCGGTTCTATGTTGCCGGCCTCAGATTTTTATACCGAACGACGTTGAAACGCGAATGGGTAGTGGAAAAGATCAAGTGTCCCCGGAGAGAAAAGAAACTCCCCGTCGTTCTGGATCTCTCGGAGGTGGAATCCATCTTTTCGGTCACCAAGAACCTCAAGCACAA
>JAHJQU010000152.1 GCA_018819005.1 Pseudomonadota bacterium
GAAGCCGAAAAAATAATTAAACAAAAGGATCCCGGCCGTATAGTCATTGACGAAATTGCGGGAATTATGGTAACGCTTCTGGGACTTCCGTTTAATTTTGTTTCAGTAATATCAGGTTTTTTTATCTTTAGAATTTTGGATATCATAAAGCCTTTTCCGATACGTTCAATAGAAAATAAACTGTCAGGCGGAGCCGGCATAGTGATGGATGATGTAGCCGCCGGATTTTTGGGCAATTGCCTGTTGAGGGCAATATTCCATGTAGTTAGACTGTAGGCTGTTAGCCTGAAGAAAGATTGGCTGAAGGCTGATAGGCTGTAGGCTTTTAGCTAACAGCCTAAAGTCTAAACGCCTATAGCCTAAAAGAAAGGTTATGGATTGAAATTGAAAACAGAAAATGAAAAAAATAATATCAAAAGCGAAGTAAAGAAAAAAAAGAAGAGCACCCTCAGGGAAAACGTTGAAGCCATTATTGTTGCCGTAATACTTGCAATGTTTATCAGAACTTTTATTGTGCAGGCTTTTAAGATACCTTCCGGTTCAATGAAAGAGACTCTCCTGATCGGAGATCATATCCTTGTGAATAAATTCATATACGGGGTTAAGATACCGTTTTTGAGAACTACTATAATAAAGGTGAAGAATCCTGCGAGAAACGATATCCTTGTTTTCAAGTTCCCTGAAGATCCCGGCAAGGATTTTATAAAAAGAGTCATCGGTGTTGCAAGAGATGTTATTGAGATTCGTGACAAAAAGATTTATGTTAACAATATGCCGATTGATGACATCTTCGGCATGTATACCGATCCGCATGCTTTTCCGGCAAGTTTTCAGCCCAGGGATAATTTCGGACCGATAACAGTGCCTCCAGACTCTCTCTTTGTAATGGGAGACAACAGGGATCACAGTTATGACAGCAGATGGTGGGGATTCGTTGACCTGAAAGCTGTGCAGGGAAAAGCTTTCATGATTTACTGGTCGTGGGATAATGACAATTTCGGTGTAAGATGGAACAGGATAGGAAAAATGTTGAAATAGGCTGTTAGAGATCAGGCTGTAGGCTGTTAGACTGTAGGCTGTTAGCTAAATACCTACAGCCTAAAAAGCTACAGCCTAAACACCTACAGCCTGATCCCTAACAGCCTACAGTCTAACAGTCTATAGCCTAAAAGGCAGGTGACACATGCAGTTTGAAAGGAAGGATATTCTCGACATAGAGTCCCTTTCAGCAGAAGAAATTACCTTCATTCTCGACACCGCCGATAGAATGAAGGAGATTTCAAAAAGACCTGTAAAAAAAGTACCAACGTTAAGAGGAAAAACCGTGGTGCTTTTTTTTTATGAACCAAGCACCAGAACCCGCTCATCATTTGAAATCGCGGCAAAACGCCTAAGCGCAGACAGCCTTTCAATTTCTTCAAGTTCAAGCAGCATAGTAAAGGGAGAGACTCTTGCCGATACCGCCCGGAATCTCGAAGCGATGAATCCGGATGTGATTATTATCAGGCATTATTCCGCCGGAGCCCCCCATATGCTGGCGCGGCTCCTTAAAACATCCATAATAAATGCTGGCGACGGGATGCATGAACATCCCACCCAGGCTCTTCTTGATCTTATGACCGTGAGAGAGAAGAAGGGATCCATCAGAGGTCTCCGGATAGCAATAATCGGGGACATATCCCACAGCAGGGTTGCAAGATCGGATATCCTCGGATTTACAAAGATGGGCGCCGATGTGGTGGTCGGAGGTCCTCTCACCATGATTCCGGCAGGGATCGAAAGCCTTGGCGCCACGGTTGCCGTTAACTCTGATGAAGCAGTCCGGGGAGCCGATGTTATTATTATGCTCAGAATACAGAAAGAGCGGCAACAAAGTTTCTTGTATCCTTCCGACCGTGAATATTCAAAAGTTTTCGGGCTGAATCCGGAAAGACTGAAAAAGGCAAAAAAAGATGTACTTATCATGCATCCCGGACCGATAAACCGGGGAGTTGAAATTTCATCTGAAATAGCCGATGGCCCGTATTCCATTATTCTTGAGCAGGTGACAAACGGTGTTTCGGTCCGTATGGCTCTTTTGTTTCTTGTAGCTGGAGGTGTGAGAAATGTTGACACTGATTAAGAAGGGAAGGGTTGTTGATCCTGGAAATTTAGATGGCATAATGGATATTCTGATAGATGATGACAGGATCATCGAAATAGTTCCTTCAGGAAAATCAGGAAAAGGCGGTTCAGGGCTGCTCAAGAGGCGTGCTCCGGAAAGGATAATCGATGCTTCGGGCATGATTGTAGCGCCCGGGCTGATTGACATGCATGTTCATTTGAGGGAGCCCGGACAGGAATATAAGGAGACAATTGAAACCGGAACCCTTGCTGCTGCCTGTGGCGGTTTCACTGCCGTATGCGCAATGCCGAATACCATCCCTGTTAACGACAACAGGCAGATTACGGAGTACATATTAAAACGCTCCCGTGAAGCCGGAAATACAATCGTGTATCCTGTAGCCGCTATCAGTAAAGGTCTTGAAGGGAAGGGCCTTTGCGAATACGGAGACTTGAAGGAAGCCGGCGCCATAGCTCTTTCAGATGACGGTAATCCGGTTTCAAACAGCCGGCTTATGAGAAGGGCGATGGAATATGCCAGAGGATTCGGGCTGCTGATTATATCCCATTGCGAGGTGAAAGAGCTTTCCGCAGGTGGTGTAATGAATGAAGGTGCAGTTGCGACAAGAATGGGCCTTGCCGGAATACCAAACACCGCCGAGAGTATAATGGTTATGAGAGATATAGCATTATGCGAATTGACCGGCGCACATCTTCACATAGCCCATGTCAGCACTCATGAATCGGTAAATGCAATCAGGGAGGCAAAAAGAAAAGGCCTTCCGGTTACTGCAGAAACGGCGCCGCATTATTTTACGTTAACCGAAGAGGCTGTTTGTGGCTATAATACCAACGCAAAGATGAATCCCCCGCTTCGTTCGGATTTCGACAGGAAGGCTGTACGGGAAGGCCTTGCCGACGGAACGATAGATGTAATTGCATCCGATCACGCTCCCCATTCCAGTATTGAAAAAGATGTTGAATTTGATTTTGCCGCAAACGGTATAGTCGGGCTTGAAACATCCGTTTCACTCTGTTTGAAACTGGTTGAAGAGGGGGTTATAGACATATCGGCGCTAATTGAGAAAATGTCTAAAAATCCAGCCCGTATTCTGGGCATTGAAA
>JAHJQU010000153.1 GCA_018819005.1 Pseudomonadota bacterium
CGCACCGCTCTGCACAACCAACTCACCGAATACTTTTTTATAGAAAGTCTGGGTAATGGCCTCCCGTTTTTCCTCAGGGTCTGTAATTCCTTTCAGAGCCGTGAAGAAAGCTTTCCTGGCGTCAATGACCTCTATGGGAATGCCCAAAGACTGGAAAAGAGATTTCACCTGTTTCGGTTCATTCTGCCTCATGATGCCGTTGTCGATAAAGCAGGTTTTGAGTCGGTCCCCCAGAGCTCGGCAACCTAAGGCAGTTACAACAGATGAATCAACCCCTCCCGAGAGGGCGTTGATGGCTATGCCTTTCCCGACGATTTTTCTGATTTCTCTCACTTTTTCGGAGATGAACTGCTCCGTATTCAATTTCGCTGCGCGGATTTCTTTTGCCATGATGTCATTTTCTCCTTCCCGGGAATTCAAAATTCTTGGTCCTTTAATGTATATGATGTGATTATCTTGAACCGCCTGTCGGTTGTCAAGACAAAAGAGATCACATTGATAACCGCGTTCTTTTTATCTCACTCCACGCCTTATAACTCCACAAGATGGGGGGCTTGCGCTGCCGATCATTGAAGAGATGTGTAATTGAAATACAGCATTTTCAGTGAGGTTAACGTTTCGTGGATTTTAGGAAGGAGCCCACACTTCAACGCACTCCGGCAAGACTTTTTGCAAGGCCGGGCAACCTGGAAAGCACATCTTCTTCTTCTCCCTTCGCAAACCTTGTGGATGCAATGCCGAGAGTGGCGAATGTTTCCACATCTATTCTTTTGGCATTCAAAAGATATGTTTTCCCTAGAATTCTAAGGCTTCCGGTTACGATCTGGTTCGCGGCAAGGCCTTTTCCTGCTTTAACGGCCTGCTTCTCATCAATAAGTCCTTTCTGCTGAAGCGCCATTTCGTGGAGCACGTCAAGCAGGTCTTCCCTGTTTACCAGTATGAACCTGTTTAAAAGGAAAAGCTCCTCCCTTAGAACCTCGGTCATTATCAACGCAACCGTCCTGTATTGTTCAGGCGCCTCCAGATCATATATAACAAGCCTGGTCGTCCCTGAAATCTCTTCATGCCCGGGCTTCACAGTAACCGTATCCACGGGTTTTGCCGGTTCGGGTTCCGGGGCCGCCGCAATCAGTTTTGGCTCAGGAGGTGTTACAGTTTTTTCCTGAACTTGAGGCGGAGCCTGTGGAATAACTTCGGATGCCTGTGGGATTACGGGAGGTATAGGTTCTGGAGATGCCACAATCAGTTTCGGTTCAAGAGGTGTTACAGGTTGTTCAGGTATCGCAGGCTGAGCCTGTGGTATCACTTCAGACGCCGGTTCAGGTGCAGTAGCCGCTGCAATCTCCTTTTTCGGTGTATGCATCTTTTCGCTCTTTCTGATTGCAATTCCAAACATGTCGTTCTTTGCGCTCAGAAAAACAGTGCGGTACAATTTCTTTATGATTGCAATCATACTTTCACGGCTCGATCTTTCAAATTTGTCCAGTCGCTCGCTCGCTTCAAATTGCTTGCCGGTGCTGTTGTTTATAATTATGATGGTAAAGTAATAGTCGTTTTCTGTTAGTTTGTTCGGCTCAAGTCTCCGCTCGATTATAATAGTATATTCTGCGTAAAGAGCCTTTCCTATCTGCCTTGCAAGCATACATCCGTTTTTCACCACCTCCAGGTATGTAAGATCATGGCCCCCAAGAACCTCTTCCACGTCGCTTGCCGGTACAACTTCATAAATGCCCGTCTGTTTGAGAAATCGCCCAATGCCATCGATTTGTCTTGCCGCGAACTCGTTATGAAAAGAGTTCCAGAGTCCTGCTCCGGCGGGATACGGAAAAGGAGCTGATATCGGCTGGATATAAACCCTCAGTTTTGAGGTAGAAGGAGGAGAAGGGATTGCTTTCAGCCGGATTCCTGCGCAGGAGTTCAGAAGCAAAAGAGAAGCTGCCGTCAGGATATATATGAAAAGTCTAAAAAAAAGGTTCTTCATAAGAAACTTTCTGTTGCGATGGTTGTCGTAATTTCTGCAACATGCTTTCCTGAATTTGATTAGAACTTGCTTTTTGTAAGAGAAAGTATACGGTAGCCAGGCCTGCATGTCAATGGCAATGGAAAACTGACCACAAAATGTGGTGAAGATTATTGATGATTATGGCATGAGTATACCGGTACATTCATCTTCTTGAAAGTTTTTCGACTCATCTGGCCATTTCTTCCGTCATAAAGATTTATTTTTCACTGACTCCAGATCTTTTTTGCCTTAATAAATAATTTTAGGCTTCACAGGACCCGTTTCATAGCAGTGTCTTGGTGTGAATACACAAACATTACAGATAAGATCTTTGCCGAGTTTTATTTCTTTAATTTTTTTTCGGCTTTACGCTTGAATCCTTGACTCCTTGAACCCCTGGACCCTTCTTTTCATCCGGAACTCTTATTACCCGTTTTCCAGGGTCCTTCTGCTGCCTGTAAAATATGGCTACGTGGCCTATGGCGCCGACGAGTTCGCAATCTGTCTGCTTTTCGATCTCGGCCGTTATCTCTTTTTTCATATCCTTTTCCTTGAAATCGATGAACCTGACCTTTATAAGTTCGTGCTTGTCAAGCGCTTCGTCCACCGATTTTATAAGAGATTCGGCTATCCCTTTCTGCCCGATAAAAACATACGGCTTAAGCCCGTGCGCCAATCCTTTTAAATACTGTTTCTGATAACCTTTCAGCTTTTCCAAGTGACCTCCTATAAAAATTATGATCTCCCATCCTTTCAACCTCCCCGGATATCCCTCTGAAGTTTTGAAAGGCTTTCCTTTCACTGGAACCCCGGAACTACTGCCCCCTTGAACCCTTCTCTTCTCACCAACTCTTTTGGAGGTGATCCTAATACATTCTCATATATTTATCCGTAAAGATCAAACCCTTTTGACATATTCTATATTTTTCAAACTTGACGCAAGACTCTCTTTCTCATACCATTCTGCTCCGTAAATCTGATTTTTCACTATTCACAATTTGCTTCACTATTTATTGCCGTAAATATTTTTTCTTGAAATGAATCCTCATTTTTGTGATATTATAACTTTATTGGGGAGGACTCTATGGAAAGCGCTTTCACAACAGCAACAATCTGGCTCGCACTCGCCGTTTTATCCACAATACTTGCAAGTCACCTCCGCATCTCGATGGCCCTTGTTGAAATCTGTGTCGGCGTTGTTGCCGCTGCGGCAGTCGGACGATTCTTCGGCCCCGATGCGCTCGGATCAAATCTTGAATGGCTTAAATTCATAGCCTCTTCGGGCGCTGTCCTTCTAACTTTTCTTGCCGGGGCTGAACTTGAGCCTTCAGTCATGAGGACTAAAATCAAAGAGGTGACAGTTGTCGGCCTTATCGGTTTTTTTGCGCCCTTTCTCGGCTGCGCCGCCTTGGCAAAATATTTACTTGGCTGGGGCACACAGCAGAGTCTTCTTGCCGGGGTGGCACTCTCGACAACCTCAATGGCCGTGGTTTACGCGGTAATGCTCGAATCAGGATTCAACAAGACTGAATTCGGGAAAGGAATTCTCGGATCATGTTTCATCAATGATCTCGGCACCGTAATAATGCTCGGCCTTCTCTTTGCGCCTTTTAATTATAGAACGTTTGTCTTCATAGGAGTCTGTACGGTATCTTTCTTTGTGCTCCCGTTTTTAACGTCGCGCATTACCAGCCTTTACGGGCACAGAACCGCCGCGATAAGAACAAAGTGGATTCTTTTCGTACTGTTCGGGCTCGGGGCTCTTGCCTACTGGTCCGGGAGCGAAGCTGTTCTCCCCGCTTACATTGCCGGGATGATACTTGCCGGCTCGGCTGCAAGGGATGCCTTCTTTGTAAGACGCTTCCGCACCTTAACCATCGGATTTCTGACGCCCTTTTATTTTTTGCGCGCCGGCTCTCTTGTCTCTCTTCCCGCGCTTATCTCCGCTCCGTTCATACTTCTTGCCCTTCTTGCAGGCAAGGTTATATCCAAGATCTTCGGCCTCTATCCGGTAATAGGCCTGTTCCGGAAAGAAAGAAACGAAAAATGGTATTATACGCTCATGATGTCGACCGGCCTTACCTTCGGGACTATCTCCGCCCTTTACGGGTACTCGCACGGAATCGTGAGCCAGGAACAATACTCCTTTCTCGTGACGGCGGTTATCGCAAGCGCCGTGATTCCGACTATGATAGCAAATTTCGCCTTCATGCCGAAGCATCTACTCGCTAAAACCGACACCTCGGAAACGGTATCCCAGCCCGCTTATGCACCCGTCTGCACAGATAATAACGGGTCAAGTGGCCTGAAATGAAGAGTAATGCCTATGATTTTTTCTCACACAAAGCCACGAGGAACGCAAGGGCAGAAATAATCTTTGCATCTTTGACTCATAGTGTTAGAATATTGATAAATTTAGTCCCGGTTTGCCCGGGTTGGAGTATCTTATATGCCTTTAAAAGAAGAATTTGAAAAATCCGGCAACTGGCTGTTCAGATGGAGAAGCTACCTGCCTTTATTGTTAATCGGCATTCTGATGGTTGGCTTAAGAGAATTCGAGTATCCGGGCCAAAGTGAAATCATGGATGATCTCTGGGAAATTATTTGTCTTGCCATAAGCTTTTCCGGCCTGGGTATACGCATATTTACCATCGGGCATACGCCCAAAAGAACATCCGGTCGAAATACCAGCAAACAGGTGGCGGATACGCTGAACACGACGGGAATTTATTCCCTCGTTCGACATCCGCTGTATCTCGGCAACTTTTTTATCTGGCTGGGCATATCTCTGTTTGCACATTTATGGTGGCTGACGCTTATATGCATCCTTGTATTCTGGGTTTACTATGAGCGAATCATGTTCGCCGAGGAGGCTTTTTTACGGAACAAATTCGGCAGTGACTATGAAAATTGGGCAGGCAACACTCCTGCCTTTATCCCGAAGATGAGGGGCTGGAAAAAACCTGACCTGCCTTTTTCAGTAAAGAACGTACTCAAAAGAGAATATAATGGGTTCTTCGGGATAATTATAATGTTCACTTTTCTCGAAGTTGCCGGAGATTATTTTGCAGAAGGAAAGCTGGAGCTTGATTTAATGTGGGGTTTAATATTTGGCACCGGATTTGTTGTCTTTGTTATGTTAAGAACTCTCAAGAAGAGAACCAATATTTTATCAGAAAAAGGGCGTTAAATTTTCTGCCTGATCATTGTCGTACAACGCTTCGATTTCATAGCCTTTCTAAAACCCTAATCACAGATGGACACTGCTTTGCTCAAAAAATATAATAGTAAAAAACTGAAATAAACCTTTTATAAAAAATCTCTTTATTTTTCTTAATTTATAATATCCATATTTTTATCATAAACCGATGTATTGACTTCCATTAATCCTAAAACAGTATGAAAGAGATTATCTTGCGAGTACTCGTTACTTATTTTATTCCTCAATGAATTTTTATCTATTTTAAAACTGTCTCCAAACCAAAAAATAGCCGGAATATGCTTTTGAGTTTCTGGAGCTATCAAATATGGTAGTCCGTGTAGATAAATTTCATTTTCACCAAGCGATTCACCATGATCACTAAAGTATAGCATTGCTGTTTCAAAACTATTTGAGTTTTGCTTAAGCAGGTTTATCACTTTCGATAAAAAGTAATCTGTATACAAAATAGCATTATCATAGGCATTGCCAATCTCCTCTTTTGTACACTGATTAAGTTCATTGGTTTTACAAGTCGGTGTAAATTTTTCAAAAGATTTCGGGTACCTTTTATAATAGGCTGGTCCATGGTTTCCCATTTGGTGAAGAACAATTAAAATATCGCCATTTTTTTGCCTGTCGATATACTCTTGTAATCCATACAACATCCCCTCATCTCTGCACTCAACATCACAGATTGGATTGTTCTTTGGATTCCTGTAATCTTCATACGGTACCCTCAGGGCCACTCCTTTTGAACTTGAATTGTTATCCCTCCACAAGATATTTATTCCTGCGTGAGATAGTACATCAAGCAAATTTTCACTGGATTTACCTTTTTTATCACTATATTTATTTTTCCCAAAAACAGAAAACATACACGGTAAAGAAATCTCTGTTGATGTGCCACAAGAATGAACATTAGAAAAATTAATAATGTCCTCTTTTTTAAGAAGCGGATTGGTCTCTCTCTGATATCCGTTAAGTGAAAATCTATCTGCCCTTGCCGCTTCTCCGACCACCAATATGATCAATTCTCTATCCATATCGGTTGATGGTATTTTTGCATCCGTGCCTACAGACTTTACAATAATTTTACCATTTTTATATATATTATTTATATATTGGCCCATAGAGAAGACATAAAATGTTGGATTTGTGTAGTATCTTAATTGTTTGTGCTCTCTGAGAAAAGATGTATAAAATTTGCTGAAAATAAAAATAAGAGAAACGATAATGAGTAAAGAAATTATAACTATTTTCAATTTTGATATTAGTTCTGTTTTCAGTGAAACATATTTAATATCAACTTTGTAGATAAATATTGATGGTAATACTCCAAGGAACAGAATATATAAAATCAATTTAAAATTAAATAGATCTAAAGCTTCGTCAATATTTGTATGAACTATGTTTTGAATCATACTATTATCAATGACTGTGTTATAGCTATTCATAAAATAGCTTGTGAGTGAAGATATTAATAGTATTAGAATTAAAATCGGCTTGGTCGTATATTTTGAACTAACAAGGGTAAACAACAAAATTATAACAAAAGCCAATACAATCGCTAATGAACATAGAAAAGCAATATTGTTTATTGAAACAGGATAAACACCTGTAACATTTCTAAAAAAAGAAACATTATCAAATAACACCAAAAACATTGATGCTAAAATAATTAGTTTAGAACTGGTCATTTTTTTTAATGTTTTCAAAATATTTTTAATTCATCTCATCGTTGTGCCCGGTATGATTTTCAATCAGCGCGTGCGTTGCCGTTTGAAGATAAGCATTCAGCGCCTTTTGCATTTGCTCCATCATCAGGGGATTGTCTATCGGTTCGGCAGACAATACGGGGCGGGTCTTGTACCAGAATAATTTTGGTCCGGTGTTTGGCGCCTTGATTAAAATTGTTTCGCCTTCTATGAAGGCCACCATCTGTTCGCTGCCCGAAGGTTTAATCACCGCAAAGCCGGAATCGTCATCCGGAAGCGCCAGCAAATCCCTTCCCCAGCAGTGGTGCACATAACTCCCGCCCAGCATTCCCATAACGGTGGGCACAATATCAACCTGTGAGCCTACCGTTGCACTGCTTTTGCCGAACCGGGCCTGTATATCCTTTCCGATAAAAAGCAAAGGCACATGGAACCGGAATAAATCCATATCTGTAACCAGCGCACCTCCGCCGAAACCGTGGTCACCGGTTATCACGAAAAGAGTGTCATCAAAACCACCCCGGTTTTTGATCTTCCTGAAAAACTGCCCCAGCGCATAATCTGAGTAGCGCATGGCGGTGAGATGCCCCTCCTCCGCGCCGTCCACCATAACCTTATCAACCGGTAGCGGAGCCGGTAAGGAATAAGGGACGTGATTGGACAGTGTCTGTAATATGGCGTAATAGGGACGGCCTCTCTTTTCCAGTTTAACGATTTCATCAAAGGCGCGATCGAACATGTCTTCATCGGTTACACCCCAGGTTGAATCGTATAAACGCGGGTTCACAAAATCGTTGCGTCCGATAAATCTGCTTACGCCCTGCCCTCTGAAAAATCCGATCTGATTGTCCCAGTTAAAATCGCTGTTGTAGACAAACACGTTATCGTAATCACGTTCTGAAAGGACTTTCGGAAGCCCTGAAAAACTATTTCCACCCTCCGGCTGGTTCATGAGGTATTCATAACCGGGCAGATTGGGGAAACAACCTAATGTGGCAAACATGCCCTGATGTGTGTGCGTTCCGTTTGAAAAAATATGATCAAACAAAAGGCCCTCTGCCGCAAGTTCGTCAAAAAAAGGAGTAACTTTCAATCTGTTGCCGAACACGCCTATGCGTTGCGCGCTTAAACTTTCCATCAAAATCAACACGACGTTTCTGTAGGGAGAAGCATGAGCGGATGGCGGATCGAAACGGCGAAGCATGGGATATTTTTCAGGAGCTGTCAGCGATTCTTGCGGTAAAAGCCACTTCTTGCGCACCAGATCAAGAGCTTCCGTCGCATCCATTTTATTAAGCCATGGATTTTCCCTGTTCTTTCTTATGTATTGCTCCGCTGCTTTGCCCAGCGTGAAGGCTCCGTTAAGCGCCAGATGGTTGGCAAACAGGTAAGAACTGTGAAATGCATCGCCCCATCTAATCGGCATGCCGAATCGCAAGGTGCCGCGGATGGAAACCAGGTTCAAAAGTATCAGAACTATTGCAATCAATAAACGCGATCTATAACGATAATTGATATCAGGTTTTCGGGTCCTTCGGTCAACCAGGCGCAACACCGCAATCGTTGAACCTGCAATCAGGCCGCACAAGAGGAGATAACGGATAACCGGGAACCCGTACCATAACATGCTTATAACCGTTTTCGGATCTTCCTTTATATACTGAAACACCAGGCTATTTAGGCGCGTATGGAATTCATGGTAAAAGTCGAGTTCCAGCACGGCAAGAAAACTGAACATGATCAGGGCGAAACCCAGCCAGAGGTTCCACCACCTGCGCCGGCTCAATCCGGCGGGGAGAAGCATGCCGGCCATAAGCGGCGCCATCGTGTAGCCGGTCATGATCAGATCGAAACGAAACCCGACTGCATAGGACATCAGGATAGCGGATACAGGAATATCAGCGATCAGGTCTAAGTTTCTCACTAAAAGCAATGTGCGGCTGACGGTGAACAACAAAAGAAATATCGCGCTGCTCCCGAAAATGTAGGCAGTGTCGGCAGGCGCCGAATATCTGTCTATGTAATTTAACGGTTTTGACATAGTCCTTTTCTGGCTCCCAGCATCTCTCGCGCCGTTCAATACAGCCTTATTTTTTCATACACCTTACGAACTTGACGGGGTTTTGAAACAATTCCACGTTGCCCCTGTTTTTCATAAAAGCTTTTCTGAGTTTGTTGCTCTCTTTCAGATCCTTGTTAACCAGATCGGTATTCAGCGTTTTTATCTCCAGCTCACCATTTGACAATTCATAAGAAACAACCTGATATTTTCTTTCCTCTTTTTTGATATCTCCATTCGCGTCTCCAATCAACTGTACCTGGACACAAGAGATATTCCCGATTTTGATGGGATATCCACGGAAGTAAAAGGCCTCATCTCCTATCGGATAATGAACGAGATATTCAGTGTCTGAATATTTCAGTACGAGCATCTTTTCGCTGGAACCGGCAGTCTCGCTATTGTCCTGGACTGTCTCCCAAAGTCCAAGGACCGCTGAATCAACAGGAATATTGTGTTCATTTGTAAGGGGGCTCTCATATTCACAGCCCGCAAAAACAGAAAAGGCAAGCGCGACAATGAATAGGACTTTGTATTTCATCTGTCGTTCTTCCTTTTTATTTCGTCCGGTCTTTATCCCGTCTATCCAAAACCTCGGTAAGTACAGGCAGCAAAAGTAACCCGAAGGGAATAGCAAAAATGATTAAGGCAGGCACATAAAGAGATAAATGTTTTAAGTGAGACTTAAGCTGCGTTTTTTCTTCTATTGTCCATTTGGCTCCGGTGTTTCTATGTTTCATCAGAAGCAGCATGAAACCCTGCAAATATTTTCCTTCCTTGATTATCAAAGCCCTGTTATTCAGGATATGCTTTTTCAGAAATAATCTTATCATAGTATTGACAACACCGGCCTTTGTGCTTTTCTAATGTGGCAACGAGTTATTTTGAACCAAAAACAAGCTTCAGCAATTCTGTAGTCCGTTTGGCGGGATTCTGGCGGATAGCAGCTTCCTCCATTGCCATATAATGGAAGATTCCGTCTATCCCCTTCTCTAAGACATAATCTGCCAGATCGGCTTTAACTTCCGGGACAAATGGTATCGATCTGTATTGTTTCATAACATTATCATAAGCCCTCGCCACTCCCACTTCTGCAAGGCTCTCTTTTACAACGGGCTGCATCTCTGTCGACAAAGAGGGGGACATTTTACTCCGAAAATATTGAGTGGCAGCGTCTTCCGGACCACTGTATATCTGCTTTACATCGTCAAAACTCATATCGGTTATAGCCTCCCCGAAAAGTTTCTTTGCTTTAGGTGTCGCCACTTCCGCAGCTCGGTTGAGTTTCAGTTCAAGCTCCTCAAGCAGACCCGACATGCCGACTTTAGCCAGCACAGACTTCACGGTGTCCAGTTGTTTTGGTAAAGGAATATGGATAGCTGAATCTTTATTGAAGCCGTCCACACGGCCAAGCTGTTCAACCACGTTCTCCGAACTGACACGAAGCGCATCTTTAAGCCCTGCGCCAATTTCCTCGACCGAAACGCCTGTTTGCTTGCTGCTTTCCCCGAAACTCTTCAGGAGATTGGATCCTTTCTCCCACCAGTTATCGGCGGCTTCCGCTGATCCTTGAATCAAAGAAATCGTGATAAAAAACACGCCGATAACAATTATCAATAGATGTTTTGAAATCTTCATGAAAGTCTTACCCATAGCAACCTCCTCCCCGATACTTGTGATGTCTGGTACTTTGAACAAATTGTTATTATTTTAAAATGCCGGGCATCATACGCCAGCGTCAGCTCGCAATCTTGTTGCCCTTGTTTGACATTATTCTCCCATAATGAAAGTGAGCCGAGGACACCCGTCCCTCATTGTCGAAGGGTATCCCTTCCTTCCCGAGCAAAGCCCTCTTCATTTCAAGGCCTCCCTGGTAGCCTCCAAGATGCCGGTCTGAACGAATGGCCCGGTGACAAGGCACAATCAGGGGAAACGGATTGTTCGCCAGGGCATTCCCCACGGCCCGCGCTCCGTTTCTTTCACTATAGATATTCTGCGATCAGCCGATAGGTACTTATGCTTCCTCGCGGAATCCGGTGCTCCGCCCGCAGAACAAGCAGTTGAAACTCGGTACACAGGCTCAGGTCTGCAACATCAAGCGAAAATTCGATCGCCTCGCCTTCAAGAAACCCTTTGATTGCGGTCGCTAAATGATCAATCTCTGCGCAGGAAGACGCCTGCGAATCCGGGTATAGTTCAGACACCCGATCTTCAGCAGACAACCCGGGTTTTGAGAGCAAAACCCGGACGATTTTAGGATTGTCATTCAGATCGATCCAGATGACTCCAACAGACCCAAAAGGAGTCGGCTTTATTATCTTTCTATTAATTTGTCTCACAATGTTCAGCTTTATCCGCATTGTATCAGGATGACCCGAGACATCAAGTATGTTCTTTTTCATTATGTTCTTTTTCATTCCAATCTTATTCCGAAACCTGAAATTATATACTAAACTTCTTCTCGTTATTACGCGAGGGGACTTGATCACCCTGATATTCTCTTCTTGACTTCTTTAACTATTAGCCGAAGTACCTCACCGGTTTTCCCATGGATCACAACATCGGCAAGATGATCAAGCGGTGTAACCGTCATGTTGATGATGATCAGTTTTGCGCCTGCCTCATGGGCATACCTGGGCAGATAAGCGGCCGGGTATACCACCAGGGAAGAACCGAGCGTAAGCATCAAATCACATGCCTGTGACCTGCGCATGGCCTCATTCATTTCCTCTTCCGGCATGGACTGCCCGAATGAAATGGTGGCATCCTTTAAAAATCCCTTACATTCGCGGCAATGAGGCACTTCAATTTTATAGTTTTCTTCCAGAAGCTTCTGAATCTCCTCCCGCGGATACATCCTCTGGCAATTCAGGCAGACTGCAAAGGCGTTGTTGCCGTGAATCTCGATAACCTTTTCGGGCAAGTTGCCTGCCTTATGGTGCAGACGGTCGATGTTTTGAGTGACTATGCAATTGAGCTTTCCCATTTTCTCCAGTTCAACCAGAGCAAGATGGGTTTGGTTGGGTGAGGCATCCCGGAAAACCGGATAGGTGGCCCTGCTCCTTAACCAGTATTTGCGGCGGGCCTCCCCGCTTTCTATAAAATCCTGATAGTAAACAAGCTCATGTTTTTCCCAGATCCCTCCCGGACTGCGAAAATCGGGAATTCCCGATTCCGTGCTTACTCCTGCGCCCGTAAAAGCCACAATCTTTCGGGAGCGCTCCAGTAAATCTGCGGCACGTTTAATTGCATCTTCCATATTTCATCCCTCATGCTCACATGTAGACATCATTTGTTTGCGTCTTAAATTAAGGCTTACTCCGGGCTTTGAACCGAAACAGCGAGCGCATTACCCGCTGCCTGCTGCGGGGAATTTTGATTTATTAGCTTACCGGAAAATGAATCCTTAACCGGTAAATGTTCATCCCAGTAACGGTGGCACGGTTGCGTTCAGACCGTGAAGTTTCGCCTGCAAAAGAGAGAATGCCGCTGACAATGGACTACAGGGGCAAAGCCTAAGAGGCGGAACGCCGGAGAGTTTTAACTGAAGCCTTGTATTGTTCATCAGGTCATTATGCTCGTTCACCTGGTGGATTTTACGGCCGGGATATATGCTTTTTAGTTTGGCACCGATTTCGCTGCAGGCGCACGGGCCGACAATAAGTATTTCGCCCGGCAGGTTCGCAAGATCGGCGTCTTCAAAACCTGAACCGTAAATCAAAGACCACCCTCCCCTGCCGTTATAATCGTTATATATCATTTCCTGTATTGCCTCTGTGTTACCTTTGCAGCCTTCAACACAGGCCATTTTTTTACCGATAACAATACGGACGTCCGGGTTGAATTTTCTCAATAATGTGTAGGGGATTTTCTTGTCGAACCTTGAAAGAGGAATGCCTTTGATCTCTATTTTGTCAATGTCGCCTTCACCAAGACCTGCTTTTGCGCAGTGAGAAAGATGCAAAACCTTATCGATTGAATAACCGAATGTCCTTGCGCCAACGACATCCACGGCGAGTGTGTCGTTGCCGCCGATAAGAATGTTGATATCGAGCACAAGCTCCTTATTGAATGACAGGATGGGAATATGCCCGTGCGCGGTCGCCTTGACCCCTTCTATAATGCAGAAGTCCGGCCTTGTCATGGCATATAAGGCCGCAAGCCTTTTGTGGAGTGTCCCATGCGAATGCGCTGCCATCCGGTCAGGCGCCACAGGAAACCCCTGCTGATTTTTTACGCCGAGCGTCACAACCGCCATGGAGTGCGTTTTCAGTTTGGGCATGTCGATATAAAAGTTCTCGCCCCGGATGATTATTTCGTCATGAAGCCGTTTCGAAACACGGATTTTTGTGCCGTCATTGAGGCCGACAGTTACAATCTTTCCCTCATCCAGGTAAAGAGGCTCGGCGCCGTATTTTTTACAGAGCTTCGCATAACCGACTATTTTAAAGACAAGTCTTGTAAAATTGCCCCCGGTGCTGCCTTCCATGACCGATATGCGGTTATAGCCGTTATCGTTCAGATAACCGAGCATGGCGTCCATCACATCTATATCGGTATAGGCAAAAGGCGTGAAATGAACTGCATTGGGCTTGATGTAAACCCTGCCGCCGTTCTTCGGGATGACCTTGTCTATCCCTCCGAAAACGCCGAATATTTCATCGAGACAAGCCCTGATCCCCTTTGTCGTATCTGCTATTACTACCCGTGTCATATAATTTCCCTCCTTCCCGACACTCCCGCCTCTGTTCTTCTGCTCCCTGGCGCCTTTCGCCTGGCTCGCTTCGCCTGGAGTGATGTTCGACGCTTCAACGCACAAATCCGAAGTAACCAAACAAGAGTCCGAGTGAGAGCGTAACATACGGAAAAATCTTCAGGGTCCTTCCTGTAAGAAATGGTTCGGACAAACGCTGAATGAATTTTGGAAAGGCTATTATAAGGAAGCCTTTTATGAGGGATAGCCAGCCTATAATCGTTATCAGAACAGTCCAGTCTCTCCCCCAGAGATTGTGATAGTGCACGATCAGGAATCCAATTATAACGGCCATGAAGCCCATCATGTAGGTCAGTGCAGCGTTCTTGTACATATCGTCCGCAAGTCCGCGATAATAATCTCTGTCGGAAAAACCACATAGAGAAGCTGACAAATATATCACCGCTGAAATTTTTGCTATGAGTATGGATAGTTCCATATTATCCTCCTGATTGCGTATAGCATAATGCTTCAGTTTTATAACACTTGTAACGAGATCTTTGCATAACACCCCCTTTTGCCCGATTTATTTAAAGACTTGGTTTCTGGTTTGTAGTTTCTGGTTTTTTCTTTTAACCAGTAACTCCGCCTGAGGCGGACAGGCATTTAACCATGAGCCTGAGCCTTAAATATAGCCTCCCTTGTACTTGGCCAAAATTGGGCATTCTTCAAAGGTCTCGTAACGCGGCGGGTTGAAAATACATTTCTTATATATCACACTTGTTAATTATATTGAAGTACCGTTTATTTTATCCATATTTACAATAGCTTGTTTTCATCCGGTTTGATTTGAACATTCCCATAGTGCCGCCGGAAATTTCAGTTGCATTTCCCTGGTACCTGTTTACAATCAGGGAGTAGTGAACCGGCAAAACATATCAGGAGGTTCATGAATGGATCGATAATCAGCGGCACAAAGATGAACGCCACGAAATAACCCGCGTGTTCGAATACAGTCAAATATTAAGTGCAAGTATCGACAGGATGTATGGAAAGGAAAGCGGCATGGAAACCCCTGAAACCTTAAAGACCCGCACCTCACGGATCACCAGCTTTCTTGGCTTGCAGCGAAGCACCGTCGGAGTGCTGGCCATGGTAGTGCTGGTTGGCATGGGCGAACGGATGGCCGAACGTTTTCTGCCCATCTATATGCTGGCCCTTGGAGGTGGTGTGCTGGCCATTGGTTTTTTGCAGGCCATGGACAACCTGCTCTCGGCCCTCTACTCGTTTCCGGGGGGCTACCTGTCGGACCGCATCGGCATCAAAAAATCGCTGTTGATCTTCAACCTGGTAGCCATGGCCGGTTTCGCACTGGTGATCCTGGTTCCCGCCTGGCAGGCGGTTCTGGCTGGGGCGGTGCTGTTCATTTCCTGGTCGGCCATATCGCTTCCGGCCACAATGAGCCTCATATACAAGGTCCTGCCCACTAATAAGCGCACCATGGGCGTCAGCATGCATTCCCTGGTGCGCCGCATCCCCATGGCCATAGGTCCCATTCTCGGCGGCATCTTCATCAGCGTATGGGGCGAACGCGACGGAGTGCGCCTGGCGTTCGTGGCAGCATTTA
>JAHJQU010000154.1 GCA_018819005.1 Pseudomonadota bacterium
ATTTTAGGAGGTATGCTGCTTGGTTCACGCTTTGGTATGGAGGGTTTTTCATGGGGTGTTCTGGGAGGAGCCTTTACCGGCAGTTTTCTTCTCCAGTACTGGGGTGCAAAAAAGGCGGGAATGAAATTTCGAATAAGCTTTAATTTTATGCATCCTGATTTAAGAAAATATGTTTATTTGACATTGCCGCTCATGTTCGGGCTTACAATGACGTTTTCAACCGAATTTTTTTTGAAATTCTTCGGAAGCTTTTTGCCTCATGGGAGTATTGCAGCTCTTAATTATGGACTCAGGATAATGTTTATTATGGTCGGTTTATTCGGTCAGGCTGTCGGGATGGCCACGTATCCCTTTATGGCCCGCCTTGTGGCTGAAAATAAAATTGAAGAAATGAACAAGCTTCTTAATGATACTTTAAGAGCTCTTTCTCTTGTTGTTCCGTTTTCTGTTCTTGCTATGGTGCTGAGACATGAAATAGTCTTAATTATATTCCAAAGGGGGAGATTTGATGCTGCTGCCACAGAATTTACTTCAGGCCTGCTCATTTTTCTTCTTGCAGGAACATTTGCCTTTGCAGCACAAACGGTTGTAGTAAGAGGATTTTATGCCATGCAGAACACTCTTTTCCCGGCGGTTTTTGGTACTCTTGCAGTTATTTGCAGCATACCTCTTTATTACTATTGCATGAATGTGATGGGCGCGGGCGGGATTGCCCTTGCGATTTCACTTTCCGCATTTTTACAGGTGGTTCTCCTTTATGCTCTCTGGAACAGGCAAAGCCATAATATAAAAAGCCGCGCCGTATATCTGTTTTTTACAAAGATAAGTTTATTGAGCGCAGTAATGGGTATTCTGTTTGAGTGGATTAAAAGAAGGTTTATGAATGGGTTCGATACCAGCACTTTTTCCGGAAGTCTTTTAATATCGGTACTGCTTTCCGTCCTTTTTGCCGTGGTATTTGTTTCCTCCGGCTATCTTCTGAAAATAAAAGAAATATCTGAAATAACGAAAAGGATTGCAGGGAAAATTAAAAAGATTACCGCTCAATAGAAATTTTGTCTTCTGTAATTTTTCTTTCGCCTTTATCAACAGGCTGCATTATCTTGACAGGAAGCATGATAGTTCTTTGAAGCATCTTTAAAATTCCCGATCCAACAGCGGTAGGAGAAAGAGGCGTAACATCCGGGTCATCCATCTTGCCGGTGACTCTGAATGGTATCGATATTATATTGCCGTCCAATATTTTATTTACGACAGGAATATATTTAATAATAAGATCAACTGTTTTAAACGGAGAGATGAGAATGACAAGGTCAACGGTCTTTTTATTTAGATCGATATTACCGGTGCAGGCTATTGCCATAGAAGCGCCGTCGATAGCAAATCCGGTAATAACAAATTTACCTTTTTCCAGCTTGCCGGACGCATTTATTGTGTTATAGGCAAAGCCTTCTCCGACAAAATCGGGAAATTTGCCCCTGAAAATTTCTGTTAAATTGAGAAGAGCAAATATTTTAGACAAAAACCCGAGTTGATATATTCTTCCTTTCTTTGCTTTAAAATCGAGTGTTCCGTTAAGCAGTCCCGTGATTTCAGCTTCTTTCCCCTTTGTAAATATTTCGCCGTCTAAATCGAAAGAACCTGTTGCCACCTGTTGCCTGCTGAAAAAGCAGTTAATGGAAGAATCGAGTTTCTCATCACGGGCAAAGGGGAATATCCTGAATTCAAATTTATTCCGGGATGCTTCAATGATTCCGGTAAGTGAAACCCCGCAAAGATCCGCGTCAACCAACGCAATGGAAATATTTCCTGCACCAAGAGTCATATCGGCATGAACAGGGCTCAATGTCAGATCACCATATTTTAAATATTTTATTTTTGCCTTTATTATTCCTGAAAGAAAGGAATCCGTGGAGCTCTTTTTAGTCTCGCCTGTTTGAAATAATTTGTTATCTGCAAAATCTTTTATACTTGACCATTCCAAAAAATCGGCTGTAGCATTAATATTAAGCTGTAATTTTTCCTTTGACAAAACAGCGTCTCCATTAAAGGCTATATTACTCCTGCCGGATGCTATTCTGCATTCTTCTATTACAAACTTATTTTCTTTGAGTATTTTCGGAGGTTTTTTTCCGGGAGTTTTAAATATCAGCCTTGTTATTGTGACAGGCTCCCTGTAAAGGTCATCATAATCTATGATCAGATTTTCAATTTTGCCGGAAGTATTGATGTTCCATGACTGAGGAGCAAAAAAGGGGCCGGATAATTCAAAATTATTCAGGTTTACAGCACCCTCGGGGAATGAAATATTTTTCAAGGCTGTTCTGGCGCTTTGAAAAGACAAAATAAAAGGATTTATATCTTTTGCGTGGATTTTCGATTTTTCAGATAAAATTTTAAAGGAATTATCTTTGTCATACCTGAATCCGGCTGACAGGTTTGAGATTGAAGATTTTCCCCAGGCAGCATTTTTGAGTTTAAAAATAATAAGGGAATCATCCAGGAAAAATTTTTCGCCGCTTATTGCAAGAGGAATCGGAAATCTCTCATATATCCCATCCAAAGTAAATTCGGAAACGTTCACCTTCACTTGCGTTGATCCGGCACTTTTATTTATGGTCAAAATCCCGTTTGCCTGTCCTCTGCACTCTTTGATCAAGGAGAGCTCATATAAAAAAGACTTATTCTCCACAACCTGATTTAGGACCGGAGGAAGCTGGGAAAGATCAGCATGAATTGTTGTATCCAGATAAAAGATGTCGCTTTTTTTCGAAAAACCAAGTTTTAATATTCCATTTTTTGCCGTGGAATTTCCCAGACGCCCTTCAAGATTATTTCCTTCAAGAATGCCCCCTGAAACAGTCACATTCCCTTTTACGCCTTCAAGTTCAAGGAGTGGTTCCGGAACATGGATTTTCCCGTCAATTATGTCTCCCCGGATTGATATATTTTCGATATTTCCAAGTTCTGAAACAGACGCTGATTCAGACTTGATAGAAATGAACGGGATTTTGCCATCCTTTATGATATCGAATATTTCTTTTGCTGTTCCGGAATCTCCGTCGAAGAAAAGAGCCGCTTTTCTTGTTCTGTTTATGTCAATATCTTCCGCTTCAAGATCAAATTTTGCATGGGAAAGTGATTCGCCAGCGCTGAAATTTCCTGAAAGGCTTAATTCCGGATTATCAAGGGAAAGTTTAATGTTTGTGGTTTTAGTCCCGTTTTTTTCTGCAAGGAAATTGCCCGAAAATCGCCCCCCGTTGATAGCAAGATTCTCAGTATTTCTTTGAAAAGAGATTAAAGGGATTACCCCTTCGAAGTTCGAATATAAATTAAGAGCTCCTTTCTTATCGAAATTGGCCTTCAAGTTTATTTGTGAATCGTTAATCTTTAAATCTGAGTTAGGGGAAAAATAATCAAAAATAATTTTCGGGTTTAAATTCAGTAAATCGATACGACCTTCGCCGGCTGATGTATAAGGAAAAATTTTTCCGTTTACAGATATTTTCTCACAAAAATTGGATCTTCCGTTTAACGCTATTGTAATCCGGCCGGGACTGAGCTTAATATTCGATGAAATATTGTCAAATTCAAAATAAAGGCTGTTCCCCTCATAAAAACCGGCTTTCCCGTTCCTTATCCGAAACAGAAGATTTGTATCTTTAAATGTCCCGCTTGTGAAAATTGTTTTTAATTTATTTTCTATTTCTTCAAGAGTAACTTCCTCATATAATTTGATATTTTCCTTAGACCTTTCGCTGATGGATGCCCTGATACTAGGAGTATCAAGATAAAGCTTGTTTATATTTACCTTGGCCTTAAATAAGGGCAGGATTTCGGGATATGCTTTTAACGTGTCTATATTTATGGTAAATTTTCCGGGAATTGACAGGCTTGAATTGTGAACTTCAGCGTGAAGGCGTGGAAAAAACCGAATATCAACAGATTGAAGTTTAACCTGATGGCCGGTTTTCAGATAAATCTGCTCTACTATTTTGCTTTTCAGATATTCAGGGCCGATAAGGAATAACAGTGAAAACGAAATCATCAATATAAGAATAATGAATATTCCTGTTCCTATGGATGCCCAGAATAAGAACTTTTTTATGAATTTCATGTAATATTAATAGCATCAAATGTAACCCGGTCAAGATAAAACCACCTCTCTTATTTATTATTGCCTGACAGCTTGCCCATCCTGTACGTTTATGTTAGGAGACCATTGCGCTATTTATTAAAGACTGGATATGAAATGGGGAAGACTTAAAAAAAATCCTTTTGATACCTTCGTAAAAAGTCTGATTAGGCTTAATTAAGTTTAAGAGATGCTATAACAACTGGAGAGACATGGGTTCCGGATTTAATGAAATAGCTGTAGTGGCTTTAATCGCATTTGCAATATTTTTTCTGCCCAGGCTGAAGAAGAGAAGGCAGGAAATAAGATTTGTAAAATCAACCCCGAAAAGTCTTGTTGTTCCAGGCCGCATGCGCCTTGCAATATTTGTTTCCATTTTATGGACTGCCGGGGCGGCATTGTTTTTTCAGCCGTGGAATGAGAATCTGCTTCTTTTTCTGTATATCGGGATAGGGCCGGTTTTTCTTGGATGGGGATTAATCTGGGTTCTTGCCGGCTACAGGAAATACAGGAAATAATAGAACCTTCGTATAGAGACCCTTGAAGAACATCCAATTTTGATCAATTACAAGGAAGGCGAGAATTTCAACCATAGGAATACATTTAGTCTTTCGAGGATTGAAATTTGAGCCTGACACAGTAATCGGGCAAAAGGGGGTGTTATGCAAAGGTCTCAGAGAGAGTTTTGAACCAAAGCAGCGGACGCACTTCCCAATACTTGCGACGGGGAGCTTCAACAACTTACATTAGCCATACCCCCCGCCCGGCCTTTAATGAAGTGTTATGCAAAGGTCCCTGTTAATAAAAAAAACTATCAGGAGCCTTTCATGTCTTTTAATTCCGCCAGCCTTTTTGCAGCAGCCTGTCGAACACCCTCATCAATATCTATTTCCGCCATTTTAGCAAGAATGGTTGTGTCTTTCAGCATCGCTGCCCCTTCTTTACGAAGTTCAGGATTTTTATGCATGTGTCTTGGAACAAAAAGATCTGATAATCTGAATCCCATATATTACCTCCTATCAAATTTGTTTGGAATCCGGTTATTCGGAAATCCCAATGTCCATATTTGTTTTCCTGCTTCTAATCAATTCAAATAATGTACATTCCCCATTTGAAGATAAGTATATTTAATGCGGCATCTTGTAATCATGTAAGTGAAAGCATATTTGCAAAAAAATATGTCAAGATAACTGATATGTCAAGATTTATTTCAAGAGGTGCAAAAATACTCTATAAATATCTCAGGTTTACAATCTGAATTTCTACTATGGAAAGAAGGAAAAGAAAATGAAAACACTGGTGCTTAACGGATAAAAATTTATTCCTTTTCTCCATTCGGGATTTCAAGCTGCTTCAGCCTGTTTTCAAAATAGGTGTTTTTTTCGTTCAACTCTTTCGAAAGCGCTTCAAGTTCATCAAAAAGGTTGTCTATCGATGTCTGGGAGGCGTAGATAGCCTGGGAAAGTTCTACGATCTTTTTGCCGGTTCCTCCCTCGGATGCCTTCTGCATGGCTTCGGTGTATTCGGTAAGCTCTTTTTCGAGAGCTTCGATCCGGTTTTCTGTTTTTGCGATTTTCTGCTCGAGCGGTCTTAATGTTTTCGACTTTTCGGTGATTATTTCGGATCGAAGGCGCCTGAGTTCTTTCTTTTTTACTTTTGCACCAGCGTCAAGGATGTCGTCGGAGGCTGAAATATTTTTTACAAGACCTTTTTCGTCTTCCCATCCTTCCTTCTCAAGGAACCGCTGATAGGTTCCTTCGAAGATATGCACCTTTTCGTCCTGGAATACAATCAGTCGTTCGGCAAGAGCATGCAGAAACATCTCGTTATGGGTTACCATGATTACTGCGCCTTCAAAACTGTCAAGAGCAGCAAGCAGGGCATCGCATGAGTCCATGTCAAGATGGTTTGTCGGTTCGTCAAGTATAAGCAGATTGACGGGCGTTGCGAGGAGTTTGCCCAGAAGAACCCTGCTCTTTTCGCCGCCGGATAAAACACCGATTTTCTTTAAAGCCGAATCTCCTTCAAACATCATGACCCCGCAGATGTTTCTTGCAGTCTGCCTTTCTATATCATGATGGGAATAGAGTATTTCTTCTTCTATTGTCCGGCTGTCTATAAGATGGTTCACGTTTGTCTGCTCAAAAAAACCTTTGATCGAAGCCGGATTATAATCTACCTGTCCGGTCTGGGGTGAGAGTGCGCCCGCAAGAATTTTCAGGAGGGTTGTTTTGCCTTTGCCGTTTTTTCCTATAACGCACACCCTGTCACGGGCTCCGATGGTAATATCTAAATCACTGATAAGGGGTGTATTCTGATCATATGAGAAAGAAATATTGTTTGCGCCAAGAATACGTTTTCCCCGGTAGGGAGCACTCCTGAAGGAAAAATCAAGAGTTTTGATCCGTTCCAGTTTATCCCTTTTCTCCATTTTGCTCAGGGTCTTTACCCTCGATTGTACCATGTTGGCGAGCCTTGCCTTTGCTCTGAACCGGCTTATAAAGAGCTCGATCTCTTTCCTGCGCTTATCATCATTGACCCGCGTTTTTTCGTATATCTCCTAGTCCTGCGCGGTTTGAATGTAATATTTTTCGGTGTTGCCCGAAATCTTGCGGATTTTTTTCCTGTGTATTCCGAGGGTATGGGTTACTACTTTATCCATGAATCCCCTGTCGTGAGTGATCAGCATGAGTTCGCGGGGCCAGTTGACCAGAAAGCGCTCAACCCATCGTATTGAAGTGATGTCAAGATAGTTAGTCGGTTCGTCGAGGAGCAGAAGGTCAGGTTCGGATACAATCACTTTTGCAAGATTCAGACGCACCTGGAATCCACCGGAAAGATCGAGCGGGTTGACGCCCAAATCATTTTGTGAAAAACCGAGGCCCGCAAGAATTTTTTCGACCTTCCAGAAATGATCTTTCTCGTTTTCGGTAAGCCCCTTCATGCCCTCCTTGAGCACCGTATCTTCCGTGAATTCCAAATGCTGCTCAACGCAGCCGACACGGTAAAGTCTGGGTATAATTATGGCTCCGGAGTCAGGAAGCTCCTCTTTTTTTATCAGCCGGAACAGGGTCGTTTTTCCGTGGCCGTTCCGCCCGACAAGGCCGACCCTCTCTTTCGGGTTTATCTTGAAGCCGGCCTCTTCAAAGAGAACGTAACTGCCATAACTTTTTGTAATATTTTCTACGCTTATCATGATCGAATTCTCTGAAAATTATGGCAACTTAAAGCCTCTTTGAAGACAAAAAGCAACAGGAAAATGAAAGTGCGAGACATGAAGCGTGAGGCGCGAAACGCGAGTTGAAAAGGATATTTCTGGTTTCCGGATAAACAACCGGAAACCAGAAACTATAAACCAGAAACCCTTTAAATTATCCTCCGAAAGATTCCTCCGGCATATCAATAGGCGCGCCATTGATGTTTAATATGGCATCCATGTTTCCCATTGTTTTCGGAAGAACACTGCA
>JAHJQU010000155.1 GCA_018819005.1 Pseudomonadota bacterium
AGGCCGAATGAACTGGGAAGCGGAATTTCTCTCGGGCATCCTATCGGCTGCACGGGCGCCCGCCAGATGGTTTCAGGAATGAACCAGATGAAGAGAAAAGGATACGCAACAGGGCTTATTACAATGTGTATCGGTGGAGGTATGGGAATGGCCATGATTGTTGAACGCAAATAAATCTGTTTTTTCTTTACTTTTTAAGGTGTTGTTGCTAAAAACTGTTCAGGTGGATAGGCTGTAGGCAGTTAGGCTTTTAGCTTTCACCTTCAGCTTACAGTCTAATAGCCTGCAGGCTACAGTTTATTATATAGATACAACATGTTATCGGAGGATTTACAAGATGAATATCAGCAGGAAATTGGGAATTCTGGTTTTTTGTGGTGTGCCAGCCATAATTGGAGGTGGCATTGTTTATGCTGTTTTTGGTAGTTATGTTCCTGTTTTAGTATATGAAGTTCTTCTTTTATTTGCAGCCGGAGGATTTGCCGGCAAGTAAAGAAGGTTTGACCTATTTCGTCAGGCACAGAGGGGCAAAGATATAAAGGCACAATCTCCCTTTATCCCTTTGTGTCTTTGTGCCTGTTATCATGGGAAGATGAGTATTTTCCCTACCGCATTGCCCTTTCCGCAAAGGCAACCAAATCTATCTTAGTTTATAAGGTTACTCATAATGCAAACTGAAAAATTTTCGGAGATTAGTATAGAGAGCGAGATGAAAAAGTCTTATCTCGATTACGCAATGAGCGTTATTATCGGGAGAGCCTTGCCCGATGTCCGGGATGGACTTAAACCTGTTCATCGTCGCGCTCTCTTTGCAATGCGCGAACTTAAGAACGATTGGAACAAACCATATAAAAAATCAGCCAGAATTGTGGGTGATGTAATAGGTAAGTACCATCCGCATGGAGATACTGCAGTTTATGATACAATTGTCAGAATGGCCCAGAATTTTTCCCTAAGGTATCCCCTTGTTGACGGGCAGGGAAATTTTGGTTCAATAGACGGAGACTCTCCTGCGGCTATGCGGTACACGGAAATAAGAATGATGCGGCTTGCCCATGAAATGATGGAAGATATCGACAAGGAGACCGTTGATTTTGTTCCAAATTATGATGAGTCTCTGACTGAGCCTTCAATTCTGCCCGCAAAAATTCCCTGTCTCCTGATAAATGGCTCATCCGGAATTGCTGTTGGAATGGCAACGAGCATTCCTCCGCACAACCTTTCTGAAGTGGCTGAAGCAATAAAAGCTCTTATTGATAATCCTGATATTACCTGTGATGAACTCATAAAAATAATTCCGGGCCCTGATTTTCCGACAGCAGGAATCATTTACGGTAAAAACGGAATACATGATGCTTATTCTACAGGCAGGGGAAAAGTAAAAGTCCGGGCGCGTGTTATAGTTGAAACTGATAAAAGAACCCAGAGTGAAACGATAGTTGTTACTCAGCTTCCATACATGGTCAACAAGGCGGTTCTGATTGAGAAGATTGCAGAGCTGGTTCGTGATAAGCATATCGAAGGCGTAAAGTATGTAAGGGATGAATCCGACAGAGAAGGCATGCGGATTGCCGTTGGCCTCAAAAAAGACCAGATAGCAAAGGTGGTAATCAACCAGCTTTTCAAACATACCCGGCTGGCAACAAGTTTCGGAATTATTTTCCTTGCCGTTGTGAACAACAGACCGGAGGTTTTGACATTAAAGGAGATACTCGAGTATTTTATTCTTCACCGTAAGGATATTGTAATAAAGCGCACAAAATTTGACCTGAAAAGGGCCGAAGCGCGCGCCCATATACTTGAAGGCCTCAAGATAGCCATAGACAACATCGATGCTGTTATTTCCCTTATAAAGCAGTCGAAATCACCCGCGGAAGCAAAGAACGGCCTGATTATCAAATTCACCATGACTCCGATTCAGGCTCAGGCTGTGCTGGACATGCGCCTTCAGAGGCTTACAGGCCTTGAACGGGAAAAGATAATTGATGAATACAGCACTATTTTGAAAGATATTGCAGGATACAGAGAGATCCTTGCGAGCGAACGGCTGGTTCTGGATATCATAAAAGATGAATTGACTCAGACAATAAATGAGTATGGCGATTCCCGCCGCACGGAAATCGTTGAGGAATTGGAGGATATTTCCATCGAGGATATGATTGTTGAAGAGGATATGGTCGTAACTATTTCCAAGGACGGATATATCAAGCGAACACCCGCAAGTGTTTATCAGGCCCAGGGCCGCGGAGGCAAAGGGAAAATGGCCATGGGAACAAAGGAGGAGGATTTCGTAGCGCACCTTTTCGTCGCTTCCACTCACCATACATTCCTCTTTTTTACAAACCAGGGGAAAGTTTACTGGTGTAAGGTTTATGATATTCCGGAATCCGGCCGGACAAGCCGCGGGAAAGCGATTGTTAATCTTCTGAACTTCAGCGAAGGTGAAAAACTGACTACCGTTCTTCCTGTAAAGGCTTTTGAGCCTGGTTCCCATGTTATTATGGCCACTAAAAAAGGCCTTGTGAAGAAAACAGATATTATGGCGTACAGCCGTCCCAGAGTTGGAGGGATCATAGCCTTGAATCTTGCTCAGGATGATGAACTGATTGCAGCTCATATCACAGACGGAACGCTTAATGTTTTCGTATGTTCGGCTATGGGCAAATCAATCCGTTTTCACGAATCGGATGTGCGTTCCACAGGCCGGGTTGCAGGAGGAATTTGGGGAATGCGGATATCTGAAGGCGATCGTATTGTAGGTATGGAAGTCTTAAGTCATGGCCAGACACTTTTTGCTGTGACTGAGAATGGTTTCGGCAAAAGGACATCCATAGATGAATACCCCGTTCAGAAAAGAGGGGGAAGGGGAGTAATAGCCATTAAAACGACCGAACGTAACGGGCAGGTCGTAACAATACTCATTGTTGATGAAGTCGATGACCTGATGCTGATGACCGACACAGGAAAGATTATCCGGACTCCTATCAGCGGTATTTCCGTTATAAGCCGCAATACGCAGGGTGTTAAGTTAATCAACAGGGATCCGGACGAAAAAGTTATCGGAGCGGCAAGACTCGCTGAAAAGGATGAATGAGCATCAATAAAGCAGGCGGTATATTTTAGATGAAAAGCGAAACAGACGTGAGCGGGGCAAGAATCGGTGTAGTTGGGGCAGGGAGCTGGGGTACTGCGATTGCCAATCTTCTTGGCAATAAAGGATTCAAGGTCGATTTCTGGGTATTTGAAAAGGAAGTAAAAGAACAGATTGAGGAGTTCAGGGAAAACAGGGTATTCCTTCCCGGAATATCGCTTTCTTCAAATATTTTTCCTTCAAATGATATTGCAAATGCAGTTGCAGGCAAGGATCTTGTCGTGATAGTAGTTCCGTCCCATTTCATGCGTGATACGGCAATAAAAATATCAGGTCTGATTTCCGTGAATAGTGCTGTTGTGTCGGCCTCCAAGGGAATAGAGAACAACACATATTTGACAATGACCGGTGTCCTTAAAGAATGTATTCCGGTTATACCGGAAGGTAATTTTGCCGCTCTTTCAGGGCCAAGCTTCGCGGGAGAAGTGGCACGAAATGTACCTACTGCTGTTACTGCCGCATCAAAAAACCATGAGATCGCCGCTTTTATTCAGCATGTCTTTGCCACCCCGTTTTTCAGAGTTTATACCAATGATGATGTTATAGGTGTTGAGCTGGGAGGCGCCGTCAAGAATGTTATCGCAATTGCTGCCGGGATCATAGATGGCCTTGGCCTCGGATTCAATACCAGGGCGGCGCTTATAACGAGGGGACTCACTGAAATAAGACGGCTCGGACTGGCCCTCGGGGCAAAGCCAAGAACTTTCACAGGGCTTGCCGGAGTTGGCGATCTGCTTTTGACCTGTACGGGGAATTTGAGCAGGAATCATACTGTAGGAAAAAAGATAGGGGAGGGCATGAAGCTCAAAGAGATTCTTTCCGAAATGCGCATGGTTGCCGAAGGAGTAAAGACTGCCGAGTCTGTTTACAACCTTTCCCGGAAACTTGATGTTGAAATGCCCATTTCCAAGGAAATATACCATATACTCTATGAGGATGTTCCTCCAAAAGAGGCTGTTTACCGGCTTATGACACGTGATCTTAAGCAGGAACTGGATGAACAGTGACAAAAAAAATAAAGGTGAAGGGCACAGAAAAAGGCTTCGTGTTAAATTCCTTTCATCAGGCCTTTCAGGTTTCCACGATTACGAAGTTATAGAGCTTCTCCTGACTCTTGCCACTCCCCGTAAGGATTGCAAGGAAGCCGCTAAAGACGCCCTGAAAAGATTTAAAACTTTACAGGGAGTCCTCGAAGCATCCCCTGATGAACTGTGTGAGATAAAAGGGATAGGCACTGTAAATCTTTTCGGGATCAAGCTTGTGCATGCTGCTGCACACCGGTATCTCGAGAAAAGACTTATAAATAAAGATCCGATAAACAATTCAAATGAATTATTCGATTTTCTCAACCACGATCTCAGGGATAAAAACATTGAATGCTTCAGGGTAATTTTCCTTGATGCTAAAAATAAAGTCATAAGAACCGAAACACTCTTTGAAGGTTCACTTACTTCCAGCTCGGTATATCCAAGGGAAGTTGTCCGGGCAGCTCTTAAATACCATGCTGCAGCCCTGATATTTGCCCATAACCATCCATCAGGGGATCCTAAACCTTCTTCCGAGGACATTTCCATAACACGCCAGCTGATTTTTGCCTGCAAGGTTGTAAATATAACTGTTCATGAGCACCTTGTAATAGGGGATAATAATTATTTCAGCTTTGCGGATAATGGTTATATCGAAAAAATGAACCGTGAATTTGAAATACAAAGAGGTTAGCTTAAAACGGGAAAGAGCATAAAATATGGCAGACAGCAAGAAATATCCATATTGTTTTGCAAAACTTGAAGTCGTTTTTCCAATGGGAGAAAATGGCTTGAGGAGTACTCCTGAGTCATGTTTCCCCTGCTATTGTAAAACCGAGTGTCTGCGAAAGGCAATGGAGGGAAAAGAAGGCCTGATGGTTAAGGAGGAATTGGTTGACAGGGCTTACGATTCAGGCATGATCGGGTTTATCAGGAGATGGTCTGAAAAGAAAGATTTCCACCGGAAAATTCACGCGAAGAAAAAATAGCATCAGAAAGAGGGATATAATGAAAACCATAAGAGATGTAGAGCTTTCAGGTAAACGCGTACTTATAAGGGTCGATTTTAATGTTCCTCTCGATGATAATCAGAAAATAACCGACGATACGAGAATACGTTTTGTAGTGCCTACTTTAAAATATGCAATCGAGAACAGGGCAAGACTGATAATTGCCTCCCACCTGGGGAGACCAAAAGGAAAAGTTGCTCCAAAAATGAGTCTTGCGCCTGTTGCGGAATGCCTTAAAGAATATCTTGGAAAAGATGTAAAAATGGCGACCGACTGCATAGGACCTGATGTGAGATCTCTGATATCTTCAATGTCGGATGGCGATATAGTGCTTCTTGAAAATCTCAGATTTCATCCTCAGGAAGAGAGTAATGACGATGCTTTCGGGAAAGAGCTGGCACAACTTTGCGATATATATGTTAATGATGCTTTCGCAGTTTCCCACAGGGCAAATGCTTCTGTCGCCTCAATAACAGAGTATGCTCCTGTATCGGTTGCAGGATTTCTGCTTGAGAAGGAACTGGAATATTTTGAAAAGGCCATGATGAACCCGGAGCGGCCTCTTGTGGCTGTGGTTGGAGGGGCGAAAGTTTCAAGCAAGCTTGCGGCTCTTGAAAATATTATTCAGCGGGTGGATAAACTGTTAATAGGCGGGGCAATGGCCAATACATTCCTTAAAAGCAGAGGAATTGATGTTGGAGGCTCAAAAATTGAGGAAAATCTGGTAGAAGTTGCGGCATCAATTATGAATAAAGCTTGTGAAAAAGGTGTTAAATTATATCTTCCTGTTGATGCTGTCGCGGCAGACTCTTTTGATCCAAATGCCGTGACAAAAATTGTTCCGGTTAATGAAATCCCTTCCGGCTGGATGATCTTGGATGTAGGGCCTGAAACATCGCTGCTGTTTTCAGAAGCGCTTAACGATGCGAAGACTATAGTCTGGAATGGCCCTCTTGGAGTGTTTGAAATGGATGCCTTCAGCAGAGGAACAATGTCAATGGTCCACGATGTCGCAAACTCACAAGCTCTTACCATTGTTGGCGGAGGGGATACCGATTTGGCTGTTCACAAGGCCGGAGAAGCCGATAAAATAACCTTTATATCAACCGGCGGGGGCGCTTTCCTTGAGTTACTCGAAGGCAAGACATTGCCTGCTGTTTCAGCCCTGATCAAGGCCGGGCAAAAAACCTGATAACAAGAGAGCCTGATAATAATTTATGAATTTCTTTTCCCGTCGGAACCAGATTGTGATTGGCGTCGTTTTTTTCTCTCTGGCTTTGCTGGTATACATATACAGAATACCATTATGGGATCAAATGGTATTCTACTATGATTTATTTACCGACAGGGAAAAGATCAAGACTTTTATCGGTTCATTCGGTGCTGCTGCTCCCGCAGTATTTATATTGATTCAGATATTGCAGGTTATTTTTGCGCCGATTCCCGGGGAGGCCACAGGTTTTATAGGAGGATATCTTTTCGGAGCCGTCAAGGGCTTTATTCTTTCCACAATCGGGCTTACAGCAGGCTCCTGGATCAATTTCATAATAGGCAGGTTTCTGGGGAAGCGTTATATCAGAAAAATAATTCCGTCCGATTCTTTGCAGAAATTCGATACAGTCTTAAAACATCAGGGAATATTTGTAATAATCATTTTATTCATATTCCCCGGTTTTCCTAAAGACTATCTTTGCCTGTTTCTTGGGATAAGCTCGATTCCAGTTAAAGTGTTTCTTATTATTGCCGCCCTGGGGCGAATGCCTGGAACTTTCATGCTTAGCCTTCAGGGAGCTTCTCTTTATGATAAATCTTACAAGGTTTTTGCGTTGATTACGGTTATTTTTATAATATGCGCAATAATAGGTTATGTGTATCGTGAATATCTGTACCGGTGGATTGATAAGCTGAACAACAAGTGAATGCGGAAACAAGGGGTCAGGGACCGGGGATCAGGGGCCTGGAATGTCGTAATCGAATTTTGTAATAAGAACTGCGAACCGCGTCGCCGTCATTATTGACGGGCTC
>JAHJQU010000156.1 GCA_018819005.1 Pseudomonadota bacterium
GAAAAAACGGAAAAGAAAGAAGAATAGCATTATAAAGATATTAAAGAGGGCCGTATGATTTATTAAATCATACGGCCTTTTTTTTCTTTACACTATGAAAAGAATTCTGACTGTCGCCAGCTTTCCATGTCAGCTTTCCATTGACAGGCAAAACTGCTTACCTTATACTCCAACCGTCAAAAAGTAATTCCTTAGTTCAATTCAAGAATATAACACAAAGGAGGACACCAGCGGCGATACCGACACGGGTTCGACTTCCACTGCACCAGCGTCCAATAGCCCTGCCCAGCAGGCCCGTGCGGGAAACTTGGCCACTGCCAGCGAAGCGACAGACAAGCCGGCGAGCGTCTCTGACATCGAGGGCAAGCGCTCATCGGGCATGGGCTGGGGCCAGATCGCCCAGAGCCTGGGCCTACATCCGAGTTCCGTGGGTCTGGGCAACGTCAACAAGAGTGAACAGGCCACAGCGGTGGGACATGCCAAGGGTGACGACTCCGGAAGAGGCTTTGGAAGCGGCCACGGCTCAGGCATTGGTTCCAGCGGCGGAGGCGGAGGTGGTAGTGGTGGCGGCGGTGGTGGCGGCGGCGGTGGTGGTAAATAAGTGGCCATCATAGAGGCGGCCAAGCTGCCTTGCAAAAAGACGTCACGCCACAGCGCTGTACTTAATGAACATTCGGCCTTGTGGCCCTTACTGCGTTTATGGTAGGTGGCCCTTGCTGAATATGATATAGAGATGGAGACTCGAAACGGATGCTGTTCTTGGACCAACAATTCGAGCCAAAAAGACCAACCTGGCGCAATATAAGCGCATAAAGAAGGACAGCTATCGCGGCCACTTAATGCGCAACGTTGAAACATTTTAATTCATAATCTTCACTATCTCTTAGTGGCCAAGATCAAGTGTTGACAAGATGAAAATGAAATATTTATTGCATGATAGGCAAGGCAAAGTCTGTTATGATTTTCTTGCGATGTACTTCCTGTAATAAAGTATTCAGCATTTTTGACGGACATTCAGCCTTTCAAATGTTAATAATCACTTTGCTTCTACGCACTTTGATGATGATGCTTTAGGCTGAAAAAGCAGAAGAATGCTCTCGGCGGTAGGTCGCCTGCCTAATTCGAACAGGTCGTAATAAGTGTTCCCCATTCCCAGCCGGAGAGCAATCTCCATTATTTCCCCGAAAACGTGGCCGATGATCATCAGTTCATCAGCCACAACAGAAGCATACCGATGCCGAAAATGATAAATAGCTTCATGCCAGAAATAAGTTTCTCCCGCAGGGTGTATGTCTTGGGTGAATAGTCGACTTCTTGCCCCGAAGGGGGGCTGCTTTGGATCGATAAGTGTGAAGCCTGAGAATGTTTCTTTCGCATAAGATCTCCTTTTCATACAAAGCCCAGTGCAGGCGCCGGGTCGGCCTATAGACCAACGGCAGCCCACGAGCGTTGGGCCACTTGGATTGACGATCTCGTAAAAAGCCGGAAAACCAAATTACCACCGCACCCGATTGCGGCAAAAAAAAGCTAAGGAGCACAATATGATTGCGGGTGAAAATTTAGGGCTGGACTTTTTACGGGTTGATCACGATTAGCAGAAGCGGTGAAGAGGAGGTGCTCTAACGGGAATTGCCTTGCGATCTGTGCGATGGGAAACGTCGGCGTCGTGGTTAAAAAGGTAGGGTGATGATTTCCGGGCGACAACGATCGGCATCTGCCCGGGTATTATAGCAGCCTTAATCAGGTCATCGAAACCATTGAGCCGGTTTCGCGTCCCGTTTGCAAGGGCTGGAGACTCACTGTTCGCAAAACTGGGGGTAAAGAGAACGGCTTCTGATCCAGCTACCGATTTGTCCCCGCCATACAGCCATTGAGCCGGCATGGCTGCTGGTGAGAGACAGAGGATAAGCAGACAGGCAAGTACGGCCTGGAATCGTCTTTTGGAGGTGGCTACTGTCATAAATCTACCATATATGTATCCTCGGCACGTATCATTCTGAGAAACTTATCCCCACGATTTCAAAGCGCGCGCCCGAGACGGAATAGTTTCCACGTCTGTTCAAGCTCTACTTTGAATAATGTAAGAGCTCATTCTTAATGGTGCTATTTTATTGCAAAAGGTGCTTGTATGTCAATAAATAACTCTTGGTTAAGAGTCCAACCTTCCCTGATTGAATTCACCTCTGCTATTGATCACTTATATCCGGTTATGTTGAAAATAATTTATGTCACAGCCACCAAAAATGAACTATCAGCATGCTCGCCCTCCCCCCCTTTATTACGGACCTGACCAGGCATTGGCATGAAAGTTTTTCTGATAGAGAGAAACATAAAGTTTCTGCAGATCTGCTGATGCAGGAAACAACTTCCTGAAATGTAGTACCCGGCGTTTTTTACAAACATTCATGCTTTCAAATGGTTAGCAGCATCTGATGGACTATATTTTACTGATACCAATTCTTCTACAACAATGTTTATTGACAAAAAAATACGACAGATCTACCCTTTCACGCCACAGGTCAGGTTCTTATCAATAAAGATCTGTCCTTTCATTTTGAGCATTCAAAGTGCCGGGTAATTGTCGGGTAACAATCGCCCGGAGGATGCACTGACCTTAACCATGTAGTTGATGAAGGATCGTCTCATGACTAACACCATTGAGACAAAGTGAATTTACATTTCTGAACAGGAAAAATTTTACCCAGTATTGCCATAAATCGCTAAAGGGAATTGTTTTTAAGGATCATACGTATTGGAAAAATAACGTATTTCAAAAGGAAGTATCCACATGGAGGTTGATTGACGATTCAATTCAGCCCGTAGCTGGGTTTATATTGGCCAAGTGTATCGAAAGTAGGGTTAGTAGTGAGTCTTTTCTGGCAAGTCGAAAAAACAGCAGCTCTCTTTCCAATTTATTAAGTATCCAGATATTTGAAAGATTATACAAAAATGGAAGAATGTCCGTTTATGATTTGGCAAATTATATTCATATAGATCAGACAAGCGTAGATCGTCACCTACTGAAATTGGCCTCTAATAATTTTGTAGCATATGAGGCGCCTTCAACAAACAGTTAAATCCGAAAGAGAATGATAAAAAATGCGATAGCTTCAATCACCCCAAAAGGAATGGTGATTTTCGAAAAAATAATCGTGCCTATTGCTTCGATCATAAATGGTAAAAAGTATAATGATAAAATATTTCGAGAAACTGAATCGACGGCTGTGGATTTGATCAACGCAATGAAAATGTATGCCAAATATTTGAAACCAAAGCTCAAATTTGATGGATATGGCCATCAAAATCCAAATTGGAGAAGGTATTCCTTCGGTTGAAATACTGAAGTTCCTGGATAAAGAGGAAGCAGACCTTCCAGAGTTTCTTTTTGGGACGGTAGCGGAAAAAGTATTCAGGCATTCTCCGGTTCCTGTTTTGAGCCTGCGGTTTCAAGCAAAAAAAACATCGCTGAAGTAACACAATACTAATAATTTAAGGGGGAACATGAAACTTTTTATTCATATCATTTTGCTGATGTTCATTTTCACAACATCTTTGGCATTTGGTGGGGATAATAATGTGGAAACGGTCGTTGATATGACGGGTTCGGCCTATGGGTATCTTGGGATACTCATTTTTATACTGGCATATTCATTGGTCCCTTTGGAAAATTATATCCATTTGAGAAAA
>JAHJQU010000157.1 GCA_018819005.1 Pseudomonadota bacterium
AAAATCGGAATTGATCCTGAACCATTTCTGAAGGAGAAGGCATTTGAATAATAAAAGGGGGGAATAAGCGCCGGCTCCTTTTTTGCTCCTGCCGGTGTTGTAGTTGATTATCAGTATTTGTTCAATCATATCCCAGTCAAGAGATCTGTTTATTTTTAAAAGACGTTCGAGGCTGCGGTTTTTGTTCATCGAGCTTTTTAATGTAAACTCGGCAAAGCTCAAGTCCTTGTTTCTTTTTTTAAAACCCATATTATCCTCCGACAGGAATTTGAAGTTTTCAATCCTTGAACCCCTATCTTTATTTCATATAGGTTTCATATGGCTTAAATAAAAACATATGTCAAGATAATACAAGTATTTAAGATGTTTATTCCGCGATTCCGGAAAAAAACTCGTGATCTCAGGTCTGATACCTTCGTAAAAAGTCCGGATTCCCCTTATTTCGTCATTCCCGCTCTTCCCCCTTTGCCCTAAACATAATGGAGCAGCGTAAAATAATAAAATAATCAGCTTGACTTATCCGTAAGGATTGACTAATTATGTCATTCTTAAAAGCGAAACGAGCACTCGAAACAAACATTGATGCGGGGTGGAGCAGTCTGGTAGCTCGTCGGGCTCATAACCCGAAGGTCATAGGTTCAAATCCTGTCCCCGCTACCAAATAAAACCAGGGGTTTAGATGGAAATCTAGCCCCTTTGTTTTTATCTTATAAAGTGATTTCCAACCCTATTCCCAAACATTAAGGTAATAAAAAAACCTTATGGATTCAGGATTCTTCGACAATAAAAAATACGCGTGCGCTTGTATACACCCCGATAATATAACCATTGAAAAAAATCATGCTGTCTGTAATAATTTCATTGTTTACAGTACCATTCTTTGCCGAAAGTGACCGGATAGTGACCATTAAACAAAACTTTCAGCTATAGCTCTACTTACAAGAGAAATTTCATAAGCAGCACGACTGAACGAAGAGCAGTTGGAATGAAGAGAAATGGAAAAAACCCCTCTATATAATACGAGAATAATAAAGATCTTTGCCGAGTATATAAGCGAATATCATCCCCTGGTTGATATTGTGCCGATTCTGGATTACGCGGGAATCACGACCTATCAGCTTGATGATGAAGCACATTGGTTTACCCAGAGACAGGTTGACCGGTTTTATGAAATCCTTGTGAAAACCATAGGAGATCCAGATCTTGCCAGAAAAGCCGGGCAATGCGCGTCATTTTCCAAGGCGGGAGGTGCCGTATCACAATATACTCTCGGGTTCATGACCCCATCCGCAGCCTATACCTTTTTAGGGAAACTCTATCCCCATATGAGCCGGGGTTCAACAATTAAGACTAGAAAAGTTAGCTCCACAAAGGTCGAGGTAGTTGCTATCCAGAATCCCGGAGTAACTGAAAAGCCTTACCAGTGCGAAAACAGGCTGGGAACATTTGAGGGTATCGCCAAGCTGTTCACAAACGAGCTGGCCAAGATTGAGCATACAACCTGCATGCATATTAGTCATGGCGACCGTTGTATTTACAATATCACCTGGAAGACAACACCTTCATTTATATGGAAAAGGATCGCCAATTACAGTTATTTGCTGTGCCTGATCATCTGTTTAATCCTTTTTTTTGCCCTTCCTGGCGGCTACAGCGCCATGGCTATCTTCTCATTGATCCTGGTTGTCATGGGCATATCATTATATCAGGTTCACCTGGAAAAGAACGAACTGGCAACGAGTTTTAAAAATCATTGCGATACGTCGAGCAGTCTTCTTGATGAAATCAATACAAGATATAACAATGCTATTCTTGTCCGGGAGATTGGCAAGGCGACCTCCATGATTCCTGATATTGATAATCTTCTTCCGGTCATTATGAAGTTGATTGAAAAGCATTTAGACTTTAATCACGGGATGATAATGCTCGCAGACAGCGAGAAAACACAGCTTATTTACAAAGCCGGTTTCGGCAATGATCCGAAAATGATGACAGGATCAGTAGAAATCAAATATCATATCGATAAACCGGAATCAAAAAGCGCGGTCATAAAAGCTTTCCTCGAGCAGAAATCCTGTCTGATAGATGATATAAATAAGGTTGAAGTTGATTTTCCGGATAGGAGCAAAAACACTTTCAAACATAGAGGCATAAATTTATTTATGTGTGTTCCCATCGTCTTTGAAAATGAATCCCTTGGGGTGCTGATGGTGGACAATACCATTTCAAAAAGGGCTCTGTTAGAATCTGATATGAGCCTTATGGCGGGCACAGCTTCCCAGATCGCCGTGAGTATAACCAATGCCTCATATTTCCTGAAAATGCGCCAAAGCGAAGAACGGTTCAGGGAGTTGGCTGAATCGTTGCCTGAAACTGTTTATGAAGCAGATACACAGGGAACTCTGACCTTTGCGAACGGGAATGCTTTCGATCGCTTTGGATACACTCCACAGGACTTTGCCCGTGGTTTGAATGCGTTGGATATGGTCGTGCCCGAAGACCATGGACGGGCATTGGATAACTTTCAAAGAGTTATGAAAGGGGAACATATCGACTCGATCGAATACACCTTTCGGAGAAATGATGGGGGTACCTTCTCGGGCATAATGCATTCAACGGTTATTATCCATGACGGCAAACCTGCCGGTTTACGTGGAATCATGATCGACAACACCAGACGAAAGCGGATTGAGGAGGCGCTGCGGGAGAGCGAAGAAAATTATAGACGACTTTATGAAAGCTCACCCGCTGTATTATACCAGGTTGATTTTAGAACGGGAAAATTTTTAAAAGCAAATGATATTGCATGTGAATATTTTGGCTGTAGTCATGAAGAAATAATTTCACATTCTCCATACGACATACTGACTGATGAGAGCAAACAATTATTATTAGAACGTTTAAACAAAATGTCTTTAGGCGAGAAAGTGACAGAAACTCCGGAATACGAGGTAATAGATAAAAACGGGAGGCGATGGTGGGTTCAATTAAGCAGTAAAAATATTTATGACTCGGAAGGTCTTATGGGAGCAGATGTTGTTGGACATGACATCACATCCCGCAAACGGGCGGAGGAGGAATTAAGAGCTTCTCAACAACAGTTACGCTCTCTTGCCGGACGACTTGAGCAGATACGCGAAGAAGAGAGGGTCATGATTTCACGAGAAATTCATGACGTCATGGGAGGAGGACTGACCGGATTGAAGATGGAT
>JAHJQU010000158.1 GCA_018819005.1 Pseudomonadota bacterium
GAAAAATGCCTGGAAATTATAACGCAATTTTCACTGACACCGGTTGTTTGGTGCCCTGCGCAAAAAAATGTTCTGCTTTAAAGGCCGAGTTGGGTTGTGATGGCCTTGCTGAGACTATCCATTTCACTTTTAGAAATGGAGACATCTGAATTGATAAGCCTCTTTTTGCTTACCGTAGTAATCTGATCAGCCATTGCTTTAGACTTCTTACCACGAAATGTCACATATGCTTCACTCGGGTATAGTTTATCAATATTACTCGTTATAGGCACAACCTGGACTCGGTTCAGATAATGATTTGCAGCGTCATTGCTTACGATGATAGCCGGTCTTTGTTTGCGGATTTCACCTTCAGCGGAAGGTTCGAAATTAATCCACCACACTTCACCTCTCTTCATCTTTTATATCTCCAATAGTGCCTTCGGCCCATTCAAGGGCTTCAGATTCCCTGATTTGATCAGAGGCCATCTCCTTATAAGCAGAATACATGTTGCTTTTGAGAACATGCGGACGAACTAACTCTTCAATAAAGCGACTGATTTTTCGTGGACCAATAACTGTTCGCAAGCCCTCATAAACCTCTTCATTTATGGTTATCGTAAGTTTTTTTTGCATTATAATCAGCTCCTTAAACTTTACACGTATGGTAACACGTGTAAAATCTAGTGTCAAGGCATAATAAAAATGTCATGCGAAGGCGGAACGCCGAAGTTGAGCCGCAAGTGAACAAAGTCCGGGCTTCATAATTCCTCAAGAGTATAACCCTTCGCTCGTTTCGCCTTCGATGCAACCCCATTATCTCATCACTTTCTTATCAATTTATATATTGATGAACGTTATATCACCCCTATTTTGATTGTCTTGGCATGCTCTTTCCATATTATACTTTAAAAATATAGGAAACGCATAATTTCATTGGCCCCGTTAACTCCCATTACCCCCGCTAATTTCATGGGTGTTTCCCTCTAAGATTTTACACTGAATTTACGTTGGCCACTGAAATGTCAGACGCCGTGCTAACTCTTGCATCCAGTGAGGTAATCGATCCTGACGCTGGTTTGTATATTGATGCCAGCTTGCTTGCCAACCCAGATCCACCACCGCATCCGGGGTGTCCGTTGCACACCAGGTAGCGGCGCACAGCCAATAACAACGCACACGGTTCTTGTCGGCTGGAGATAAATTGTCCCAAGCGGTGAGCACAAGTTGGAAGTTTTCGGTGCGGGAAGTGGGTTCAGTAGCTCGGCATGCTTTTACAAAAGAGGCGAAAAGCAGAAATAGGGCACGGCGATGTATAGGTATCTTCTCCGGGATAAAGTTCAAATCCGGAAGATCTCCTTTTATATCTGGATGATTACATAACCAATTGATGAAATATACACTGCAGACGATTTTGAACAGATCGCCATCAAAGCGTTCCGGAATTTTGGCTGCCAATCGGCGACGAATCTCCAAGGCCTGTCGAGCGTGCTTAAGGGCCTCCTCGTATTGGCCTCCATCAAGTAATCGATTCGAATAGTTATTTAATGATGATGCGTAGTCGGGTTCGTATCGATCCGGGTTTTTCTGAGCCAATCGGCGACGAATCTCCAAGGCATCCTGGGCATATTTGAAGGACTCTTCGTTTTGATCTGCATCACTCAAGTAAACCGAATAGTTATTTAATGATGATGCGTAGTCGGGTTCGTATCGATCCGGGTTTTTCTGAGCCAATCGGCGACGAATTTCCAATGCCTCTTGGATATGTTTAACAGCTAAATCGTTTTGACCGGCATCACTCAAGTCAATCGAATAATTACTTAATGATAATGCGTAGTCGGGTTCGTATCGATCCGGGTTTTTCTGAGCCAATCGGCGACGAATTTCCAATGCCTCTTGGATATGTTCAACAGCTAAATCGTTTTGACCGGCATTTCCTAAGTAAACAGAATGGTTGCTTAATAAAGCTGCATAGTTGGGTTCATATCGATCCGGATTTTTCTGGGCCAAACGGCGACAAATCTCCAAGGCTTGCAGTCCGTACTTAAGTGCCTCTTCGTTTTGACCCGCCTGATTCAAGTGAGCCGAATAATTGCATAATGAATCTGTGTAGTCGGGTTCATATCGATCTGGGTTTTTCTGAACTAATCGACGGCAAATCTCCAAGGCCTCCTGGTCATATTTGAGGGACTCTTCGTTTTGACCTGCATCACTCAAGTGAACCGCATAATTATTTAATGACGTTGCATAGTGTGGTTCATATCGATCCCGGTCTTTCTGAGCAAATTGGTGGTGGATATCTAGTGCCTTGTGCCCATACTTAAGGGACTCTTCGTTTTGACCTGCATCACTCAAGTGAACCGCATAGCTACTTAACGAGTCTGCATAGTCGAACGCACAGGATTGTTGATCTTTAGGGGTTAGCCGTTCAAAGAATTTGACAGCCTCCTGTGTACATGATAATGCCTGTTCATGACGACCGATACGTCTTAAACACAGTGAATAGTTATCTAATGCTTTGGCATAATTGATTTTACTATCGAGATGGGTTGATCTCTTGGATAGTCTTTGACGGTATTTTGCCACCAGGAACTCCATCACGAAGCAACTGAGGTCTGCAAGCTGCACTGATTCTTCACGTAAGAATGGCGCCAGCAAGCCAGCAACCTGACTTTTAGATGCAGGCGACAAGCGGGTGAAAGCAGCTTCTGCCAAGGTGGACAGCCGCCCTGGTGTTTCGATAGCCACGGCTATCATTTCCTGATAACAATGTGCAAAGTGACGTACCAAGGCATCCACAAGCGTCTCATGCAGATCTAAACGCTGGCCGGACAGACGGGCAAGCATCGTCAGGGCATGACGGCGAACTGGCACACCGGCGCTGTTGGAAAGAACGGCATCCAGCAAGTCAGCGCCTTCTGGACGAAGCAGGGTCTGGGCCACCAAAGCCTCACCAAGAAGATCGGGGCGTACTGCTTGCAACCCCTGTTTACCGGGGTAGAGCGGAACCAATGCTTGAAACAAGGCGTTAAAATCGGCAGAGCAGAGGTTGCCGTTTGCTTTGATCCAATAAGGCTCTGCGGCTCTGGGCGTGGTAAAGCCGCCGGCCAGTGTCGTAAGGGCCAGCAACTGTTGGGCAAGGCTTTCCGACTCGACCCATCCGAAATGAGCAAGCAATCTTCGCCAGTAGCGCTTCTCGTGATTCAAGAGTGCTTTGATCAGACCCTCTGCCGTCGCTGGGCGCTCACCATGAAGGGCCAGGAGGGCTAACATCTGCACATACAGGGGACGTTCAAAATGTTCTCCCGAAAGTTCAGGGGCCATGTCGGGGGCAGTTACGCCGAGGGCTTGGGCATAAGCGTGCAACGCTTGCCGGTAGGCTTGATCCCGATCTGGAACGGTTGCGTGGAGTGCCGACAGATGGAAAGGTCCCGATGTGGCATATCCGCTCAGCAAGGGTTCGCACTGATGGTCCTTACTGGGCAGGTTGTCCCACCATTCCCCGCCATCACGCGCCAGCAGTAGGATGCGCACGGTCTGATCGACGGGAGTCTTTAATATTGATCTAATGAGGGCGAGCAAGTCTGCCTGGCGGGTTTCCGCATAATCGATAATGATCAGAAGCGGTTGGTTGAAATTGCGCAAGGTTTGCCAATTGTTGGCCATATCCTTGGCGTCGATGGTGATATCCAGGAAGCCTGCCTGCCACCCTGCCGTCAGTCGCTGTTGGCATAGCTCCAGGGCCAGCCGCGTCTTGCCTAACCCGCCGGCGCCGGTGATCAGCCTTACCGCCTGTGGCCATTGCATATCATCGAGCCAGTAGTTTAAGACGACGACTTCTGGCTGGCGAGCGAGGTCAAATGGTACGATGGACTCTTCAGCACGGAGCAATTGGCTCTCGGCAATTCCGGTACCTGATTTCCAGCACTTCAGGGGAATGTGAAGTGGGGAAGGGTGTGAACGAACAGAAGAGACTATCGGAGAAGAGGAGCCACTTGTGGTTTTCTCCACTGATACCGGTGCGATGACACGCATACTGCCTTTTTGCAAGGACCATCCAAAAGCCTGTGCCCCTTGTGCAGCGCAGGCCGACCAGGTATAGTCACCCAGCAAACCTCTTAATGTACTTGCTTTCCGACGGGCCTCGTGCGGTTTATGGGCGATGGTTTTAAGTGCAGCAACAACAGCTTGCAGATCTTCTGAATGAAAGAATGGTGCAGAAACTGCCGCACGTACATCAACTACATTTACGCATCCAGTCCCAGCTCCAGGATGATTTTCTTCCAGAAAGCGATAGACTCCGCTGTTCTTGCTGATAATGAGGGGCACGCCCGCCGCAATCGCTTCCCACGCCACCAAACCAAAGCCCTCGTGCCAGGATGGCATCAGAGCTACGCTTGCCCTTTTTAAATCATTATAGAGGGTTTCCCGATCTTGCGTGTAAGGCAAGGCATGGAGATTGATCACGCTCTCAGCATATTTTTCCGCAAATTTCTTTAATTCGGTTTCAGGGTCGGATAGTGACTGTGATGGAGATTTATTAATTTGGGAGTCGAAATCAATGCCGCGCAAAACCAGCTTTGGTTGTGAACAGAGACCGTCGGGCATACCTCTTTCGCGCGCTTCGCGGTGAGCCTTTGCAAAGGCGGCAACTCCGAGGTGTCCTTGCTTGATACGCACGGCATCCTCACTGAGGCGGCCGCTTAAAAAAGCGGTGAAGGTTATTGGAGGTTCTACAGGCACTATCTCTGCCAGACCCGGAATCAGTGTGTGAACAGGCTTCGATGAGCATAGAAGATCCTTCAATGCATCGCGGAGTAATGGGCCAACCGCTAAAACAATGTCGGCATTTTTGAACAGGTCTATTTGTTCCTGAGATTTTTCATAGGCGGTGTTAGAATTATCAGCGTAAGATTCATAATGATCATAGCTCATATGATGAATCAATGCCGAAGAACCACCGGCAGTCTTAGCCGCCGCGTTCGCGGCAGCACCAGTGATGCGGTCATGCCCAAGCCATACTGTCTGTTCAGGGATAAAGCTGATATTACGCTTTTTAAGCTCCTCGATACCGGCTTGCCCATGGGCCGCTGTGAACAACTTATCCCTCGGCACAATGGGCAGGGGAACCAAGGCCACATATGCTTTCTTTGCCTCTTTGATTTCTTTGTCGCCAGCGCTCGAAACGATGCATATAACTTGAACAACGAAATGATAAGCAACACCAAATGCACTCAAAAAATCGGTGTTAAAGCTATTGATACCGCCGTATTTGCTGCCCCACTGCGTGGCAAATGTAATGAGTGTGTACAATTGTTCCCTTCATGAAGAAAAAGAGACAAATATATCTTTCAGGTTGACTATTTCATCTAATAATCTATCAAATGACACCTTTTTGTTTGATTCGAGCAGACTGGGTTCTCACGATATCACAGGTTGATGTTTGCTTTTCTCTTTACCGCCTGGTTCTTCGGCAATGCCACAATGTTTTGTCCTAGGGGGCGACTTGGGGACATCAATATATAAGTTGATCAAGTTAACAGCTCATCCCCAGCTCTCCTGATAGTCGTGCCCAAGTCAAGCCGCTATGCTCACCTCTGATTGACTTATAAAAACGCAGGCATTTTGCTTTGCTTCAGAGCGTGTGAGCGCAATTTCAGTTTTCGGCATGTGTAACCCGCCGCCGTGGCGATGATAAATAATAATCTCTATGTAACTAATCCATATATATAATGCGTCCTGCAGGACGCATGGGAATTTTGATGGGACTGTCGAAATGCGGACTTAAAGAACCATATGGCGCCTGATTTGTCAATAAAATTTCAGGGGGTTATAAAAATACTGATCGCCTCAAGGGCGGATCATAGGGTTCAATGGGCCGCGAGTTCAAGGATTGAAGCTCACCGCCGCAGAGCGGGCGGAGAATCTTCGACCGTAAGGAATATAGCCTGTTTTGAATTCGCTCGCTGTTTCAGTTCAAGTGAGCAGGAAAAGATAGTGGTAAAGAATCTATAAAAGCTCATGTATTCTAACTTATTATAAAACAGTTAAGTAACATTATATAGCCATTTCCATGGTTATTTTGTAATAAATATAGGGATAATTTACAGAATAA
>JAHJQU010000159.1 GCA_018819005.1 Pseudomonadota bacterium
CAAATCGGGAGGCATGGTCGAATATACTTATTTTGCAAGAAGCATTGATTCGAGAGTCATGACAGAATGCGTCGGTTGTCCGCCGGACAAACACCCTGACGACTGGTACTGCGCATGGAGGTTTATACTGAAAGAATAGGGCTCAAGGGGTCAAGGATTCGAGGATTCAAGTGAAATTCAGACGGCAAAGTAAAAAGCTCATTATGCAAGGCGCACGAACCTTGAGGAATGAAGCGTACTTTTCGTACGCTGCAATGACGAAAGATGAAGTGCAACACAGCAGAATGACTTTTTACAAAGCCGTCATTACTCCAGCTTAAATTTGCCGATCCTGTCATTGTGCAGGCTCCCCAGGTAAAGATACCCATCATGCTCTCTTGCGCAGGTAATCTCTTTAAGATGCTTACCTGTCGGCTCCTGCAAACTTCTGATGATTTCGCCGTTTTCATTTATGGCAAGCACAAAACCATACGGTTTGGGCTTAGGCCGCATAAATTTTGGAAGCCTTGAAACAATCTTTTTTACAAATGGACTTGGATGCATCATGTCCATCTGGTCGTTTCTAACGGTAAACAGAGCAAGCCAGAAAGTGCCCCTGCGGTTGGATGTAATATTGTCCGGAAAACCGGGCAGGTTGTCCAAAAACATATCAGCTCTTCCGGCTTTTGGCCCTTTGAGCCAGTAACGCTGGATACGGTACCTGTATGTCTCATTCACAAGAACGAAATCCTCATTCTGTGAAAGAGCAACCCCGTTTGAAAAATAAAGATCCCGGAGGAGAACATCCGTTATTTTGTTGTTCGGGTTATATCTTAAAAAACGTCCGTTGGGTCTTGATTCCAAAAGGTCGAAAAGATATTCATTCTGCTGATATTTAAAACTCGCATCCGTAAAATAAATCATGCCGTCTGAGGCAATGTCGAGGTGATCCGTGAACTTATAGGGAATACCTTCCGCTTCGTTTGTGAGAACAGTAATTTTCCCGGAAGTGTCAAGCGAAAGAAGCCCCTTGTAAGCATCTGCCACGATAAGGTTACCCTTACCATCAAAAGCAAGCCCCAGGGGACGGCCTCCTGTTTCGGCAAAGGTTTCGATGCCTCCGTCTTTTAATATGCGGACAATTTTTCCATCCTGGGTTCCTCCGTATATCCTGCCTTCAGAATCTATCACAACATCTTCAGGGCCATTGATTTTGCCTTTCGCAAGAAGTTCGGCTTTTGCAAGCTCATTGTTTTGTGCAAGAACTCCCGTCATCTCCGGCTTTTTCGCCGGTTTATAAGCCACGGGGTCAATCCTTGTCGGCCAGAATAGAAGATATAAAATAATTGCTGCAATAATCACCACCAGAATCATGATATACTTTTTCATATTCACCTTCTTAAGTAGTTTCCATCCGGAAATGTCCCTTTTGTGCGATCTCTGTGTCAATCTGCGGGATTTCTTGTGCGACGTACAATGCGTATGTCTCCGCGCAATCCCTTGATTTCCTTGAGCTTGCCCAAAATTGCCTATTTCCGAATTGGAAACTTACATGTGTCCAAATTCGGTTTCCGGATAGACACTAAGGATATTTCTTATAAGAGACCTTTAAAAAATATCCAATTATATCCAAAGACAAGGTCTCTTATCAGTGCGCTTCGGCCCAGTTATTGCCTGATGAAATATTTACCTTTAGCGGAACCTTCAGATCCCAGACTCCTTCCATTGTTTCCTTGACAAGCCCGCTTACCGCATCAAGTTCATCAGGCGGCACTTCAAATACAAGCTCATCGTGTACAGAGAGCAGCATTGCGGTCCTTAAGTTCTTTTCAGCCAGCGCCCTGTCAATATTTATCATTGCGACCTTTATGAGGTCCGCGGCAGTTCCCTGGATCGGTGTGTTCACGGCGATGCGTTCTGAAGCGGCGCGGACTATCTTGTTGGAGCTGTCAATATCAGTAAGAAGCCTGATACGCCCGAGGAGCGTTCCTGTCTTTTTATTCTCGTGAGCTTCCTCAATCGTCTTTTCAATAAATTCTTTTACGCCCTTGTATCTTGCAAAATAG
>JAHJQU010000160.1 GCA_018819005.1 Pseudomonadota bacterium
AGGCCGCATGCCAGACAGCCTGCCATGCCCAGCCCTCCGGGCAGCCAGCTTACGAGCGAATTGGTTACTTTAATGAGCTTCTCAACTATGGTTCCTGCGGTCATGATATTCCCGCAGAGAATAAAGAAGAGAACAACGACAAGGGCAAAATTATCCATGCTCCTGAAAAGAGTCTGGGTTAGAAGAAGAAGGGGAAGATCTGTAAAAGCGACGATAGCAATCACAGAAGTAAAAAAAAGACACATGAAGACAGGAACATATGCCGCCATCATGCCAAGCAACAGCAGCAGAACAATCACAGCACTACTATCCATAACTCAGGGACTCCTTATTCTAAATGATCAGAATAATAAATATACCGCCTTTTATTAAGCTTTTTTGGTGCGCTCTTGAACAACATCATTATAAATTACATGAAGCGTACGAAGAAACATCAAACCGCCCGTCAGCGGTAAAAATGCATAAAGATAGACAATGGGAATCTGAAGGATTACAGTCTTCTGATTTGTATCAACCTGGAGTATGGCCATCTCCGTGCCGTAATAAATCATCATGACCGAAAAAGCGAGAATTACCAGATTGCTGAATATCGAAAGTGAAAATCTCACACTCGGTACAAGCTGATAAAGAGCGTCTATCTTTATCATGGAACGGTTTTTTACAGCGACGCTGCAGCCTATAAACGTCGTGTACATTATAACCTCTCTTACCACTTCCTCTGACCATGCAAGAGAGTAATTGAACCCATATCTTAAGATAACATTGAAAAACAGGGCCAAAAGAGCCACCATTACAGAAATAAAAAGAGTCCAATCCTCGAAAAAAGAAAGGATCTTATCCAGAAAACCTAAAATCTTTCCTATCATGAGTCTTTTTCCTTAAAACATTATAATGAAGATATCGCTCCGGCAATTAAATATGAAATATCTGGAATCCCCTCCAGAGGCAGACCGTAGGCCGCTATAGCTGGAATAACGATTTTGACATATATTGTTGCTGGAGTAATAATGGCATAGCTATATGATCTATGGTTTTAATAAACAAAGGGGGCCGGAAATGGTGTCGGCCCCCTTTTTACTAAAGGCTAAAGCGGATCATTATGGCTTATAACCCATAAAATCTTCAACTTCCTTTAAGAAATTCTTCGTTTTATACGTGTCACCGGGATAAATCTTGTTGATTTCATCGGCATATTTCTTATGCGCCACATCGCCCTGCTTTCGCAAAGTAGCCATGTCAGCATCAGAGAGCTGAAAGAATGTGACTCCAGAGGCTTTTGCCTTGTTGATCTCATCAGCCTCCTGCTTTACTGTTTCCTTGCGTATGTCGGCACATACTTCACTTACAACTGCCTTAAATGTTTTCTGCAGATCTGCCGGAAGGCTGTTAAACCATGCCTTGTTAAAAATCCAGATAAAAAGACCCTGCGCATAGTTTATCTGGGTGAAAAATTTGGCATCCTCAAACTTCTTTGTAAGATTGCATACCGCAGGGGCATGATCGAGGCCGTCAATGACACCCTGCTTAAGGGCCATAGGAACATCGGGCCATGGCATAACAACCGGATTAAATCCCCATTCCTTGTATAGAATCTGATTGACTTCGGCTTCGGCAATGCGGAATTTTACCTTTTTAGCATCTGCTATCGTTCTGACGGGCGTCTTTGAAGCCCAGCCGTAGTTTCCGTAACCGGTAATATCAATGCCGATGATTCCCTGATGATCCATTGCCATCATGAAATGATCGAAAAGCTTTTTGTTGGCTGCGAACTTATCGAGTTTTTCAAAAGAATCGATCAGGAAAGGGAGGTTCACAAGGCCAAATCTTGGCCCAAGGTTCGTTGATGCAACAGAACTGACACCCATGCCCTGGATCGCGCCCATCTGAAGCTGGTTTAAAACCTCAACCTCTCCACCCAGCATTGAAAATGGTTTGAATTCAAGGTAAATTTGACCGTTTGTTCTCTTCCAAAGCTCATCCCTGATGGCAAATCCAGCATAAACCCCTCTTAATCCAGGAGTTGATACATTTGAAACTATGCATTTGTATTTAGCCGTTGAAGGATCAAACGCCGGTTTCCATGTGTCCAGTGACGGAGCACCTGCTGCTGCGATACCGACGAACATAACAAAGCTGACCAGAACCGCTGCCACAAACAACATCTTTTTATAACCCATCTGTGCCTCCTTTCATTAATGCTCTTATTATTGATTAATCCGCCCAAACAACGAACTTTCTCTAAACAATGTTCATTAGCCAAAGTTTATTCATAAGTCACATTACACCTATAGAGTTTTTTGTCAAGAAAAAAAGGCCTGTTTATACAGCCGAAAAAGATGCCGCCCGGTTTTAAATACCGGCGCTTAACTCCCTGTCCAGTAGCCTTCCGGGTCAAGTTCCCGAAGTACTTTAAGTTCATATTCCGTCGGGACAGGGGTTTTTTCAAGCATATCCGATATCTTAAGCTGCCAGCCCGTATTATCCAAAATATTCCTGGCAGTTACACCTGGATGAATTGAAACAAGAACCATCTCTTTTGAAACAGGATCGAATCTCATAATACCTAAAGAGGTTATTACAGCAGACGGGCCGCCCCGGGGAAGTCCTGACTTTTCGCGCCATCCGGCCCCATTCCCGTACCCCGGAGATGTTATATAATCGACTTTTGTAACAAGCCTGTGTTTTTCATGCGCCATTATGATGATATGCCTTTGGGAAAGACCGGCAAGATCGCAGGCCCCTCCGCTTCCAGGAAGTCTTGTCGCCAATTTTCCCGAACTTATTATGTAGCTTGTATTTAAATTTCCGAAACGGTCAACCTGAGCTCCTCCTATAAAACTGACGTCAATGGTTCCATTTTAAAGAAGGCCCATTACATCTGATGTATCGGAAAGCCATTTTGCTCTGAAAAGATTCGGAAGATCCCCCATCGTGAGAATAGGTTCCGGCGCGGGCGAATCGCGCACAATTCCCAGCTCATAAACTCCCACTGCATTCGGAGCATGGCTGCGTTTTGCAAGAAGGAATCCAAGGAGCGGAAGCCTCATGCCGACAAAAACAACCTCCCGGTCGGCGATTTCACGTGCAGCCGCAACAACCATAAGTTCGGAAAGAGTGTAACAGGCGGTATCAGTAACCATAATCGACAGTTTCAGATAAAAGATGATTTTTTAATTTAAGCTTTACGACTCGTTCGTTTCCAAGCAACAGGACATAATCATCGCTGGTTTTGACATTATCAACCCAGTATCTCATCCATTTTTCAAATTTCTGCGGTGTCTTGCTGTTCTCTCTATATTCAATGAATGCGTTATGGTCCCTGTTGTAGTATCCTGGAACCGGCGAAGGGTGAGCCCCCCATGGCGCGTGAACAACAGCACTCACACGAAAGCCGGGGGTAATTACACGGTTCGGATCACTTTCAATGACATCGGGAGATACAATCTCTTCCGCAGTGATAATGATATAACGGCTTGCAAGGCATGCGTCACTTGTTACTCCCAGGTTGCCCCATAAATGGGCATTCCCGTACTCGTCGGAACGCTGGGCATGGATAATTGCGACATCAGGATTTATGGCAGAAACAGCCATCAGGGTTTTGCCGGTAAAGGGACAGGCAATTTTTTTCAAAGAACTATTCGTCTTTAAAAGATCGCTTCCGAGGCCGGTAAGAGCGGGCATGAATGGAACCCCCATTGCGCCGGCTTTGAGAGCCATTGCTACGGTCAGGTTTGAATGGTCTTCCATTTTCAGATCTCCGCCTTCAACTGCGCGCCTGAAATTGTACGACGAACCGGTTATGACATTCCCAACCCATGCCGCCCTGATTTTTCCGACGCATCCTGCGCCGACAAGCTGATCAAAAAGGATGTCTGAAATAGTGCCAATCAGCGTGAGATTGCGCTTCCGCTGCCTTATGATTTCATGGCCGGCCGCAAAGGGGATCAGAGTTTCAAGAGAAGTGCCCATAACAACCTCTGCGCCGTCAGGCACATAACGCTTCAGGGCTTCTGAGAGGGTGATCAGCTTGGATGCAGACGTCAAAAGAACTCCTTTATCATTCGGTTTTCTTAATTATGGAAATACCGGAATGACGCTAAGGAGTCAAGGGATAAAGCTTTAAACAAAAAGCCCCGGCTCTGTTGGACCGGGGCTTTTTGGTCTTTTATTCTTTTTTTAAGAATCGCTGCCTGAAGTCTTTTCTTCAACCGGTGCGGCAGGGCTTTCAGCCGGTGCAGGAGCGGTTTTTTCTTTCTTCACCCCTTTGGTCTTCTTTGAAGCAGCAGTCTTTTTCTTTGCAGAAATTTTTGGTTTTTTCTTTTTATCATCTTTCTTTTTGCTCTTCTCGGGAGCAACAAGCTCAATAATAGAAACAGGTGCGGCATCACCCGGACGGTTTCCCGCCTTGACAATTCTTGTATAGCCGCCCGATATTGAGCCAAAACGATCGGCAGCTTCAGCAAACAGATTGTGAACAACATCTTTTTCTCTGACAATGGCCAGCGCCTGACGCCTTGAATGGAGGTCTCCCTGTTTTGCGAGGGTTATTATTTTGTCGGCCCAGCGTCTCAATTCTTTTGCTTTTACATCAGTAGTCCGGATGCGGTCATGCTTAAACAGGGAAGTAACCATATTTCTGAACATGGCATCCCTGTGACTGCTAGTTCTTCCTATTTTAATGCCTGCATTGCGATGTCTCATATAACCCTTTATTCTCCTTCTGCCTTGTCTTCTTCAGGAGGTACAAATCCTTCCAGTCTCATTCCAAGAGAAAGGCCCATTTCACTCAGTACTTCCTTGATCTCGTTTAAAGACTTTCTTCCGAAGTTTTTGGTCTTCAGCATCTCTGCCTCGGTCTTGCTCACAAGCTGATAAATCTTTAGAATATCGGCATTTTTCAGGCAGTTCGCGCTTCTGACAGAAAGCTCAAGCTCTTCAACGCTCCGGTACAGATTATCATTAAACTGAGGCTTTTGCCGCTTATCTGTTTTCTTTTCAGCTTCGGGTTCCTGTTTCTCATCAAAATTTATGAACATTGTCATCTGCTCTTTTAATATCTTTGCGGCAAAGGCAACTGCATCCTCGGGAGTAACACTCTCGTCGGTCCAGACTTCCATTGTAAGCTTGTCATAATCGGTCCTCTGTCCAACACGGGCGTTTCCGACCACATAATTGACACGCTTTACAGGCGAAAAGACTGAATCCACCGGAATAGTTCCTACAGGAGCATTTTCGTCCTTGTTTGCTTCGGACAATGAATATCCTTTTCCGACCTTGACGGTAATTGTTGCTTTTAATACGGCATTGGCAGACAGAGTTGCTATATGCAGATCCTTGTTTAAGACTTCACATTTTCCGTCATCACTTATAAGATCGCCTGCAGTTACCCGTCCCTCGCCCTCAGCATCAATACGCACTGTCAATGGCTTATTTTCTTTTACCTTGAATCGCACTTCCTTCAGGTTAAGGATAATTTCAGAAATATCTTCGAGCACGCTCGGAATCACGCTGAATTCATGGAAAACCGCATCGAATTTAACGGATACGATAGCCGCACCATAGAGCGATGATAAAATAATTCGCCTTAATGCATTTCCGATAGTTATTCCGAATCCTCTTTCAAGAGGTTCACAAACGAACTTGCCATAACCAGGCGTACTGGTTACCTGAACCCTTTCAGGGGCTATCATCTCTTGCCAGTTCATGTAAATAAGTTCATTTGATGCCATTTTAATTATCTCCAGATTTTTTCAGAGGACACATTTGTGTAAATCATATAGTGAAACAATACAAATAAAGAAAATATCCTAATTTTGCACAGCGAGAAATATGGGTATTTCAACGAAACACTTGATTTAAAGAAATGTTGCCTGCCCCGTTAATTATTATTTTGAATAAAGTTCCACGATAAGCTGTTCCTGTATAGGCATCGTAATATCTTCGCGCACAGGAAAACTCTTAACTGTCCCCTTTAGATTATCCTTTTCCAATTCAAGCCACTGTGGAACGCTCCTTCTTACAACAGCTTCCAAAGAATCGCTAATTGCTTTTATATTACGGCTATTTTCTTTTATCTCGATAACGTCCCCGGTATTAACAAGGTATGATGGGATATTAACCTTCTTACCATTAATCAGAAAATGATTATGTTTGACAAAATGGCGCCCCTGGGAACGCGAATTGGTGAAACCAAGCCTGAAGACAACGTTATCAAGTCTTCTTTCCAGCAGAACAAGTAAATTCGTTCCGGTAACATTTTTTTGCCGCTCGGCTTTCTCAAAAAATAAGTGGAACTGCTTTTCGGAAAGCCCGTACAACCGTTTTGCCTTCTGCTTTTCCCTGAGCTGAACCCCGTAATCGGATATTTTTCTTCCACGCCGTTGACCATGCTGTCCTGGTGCATAACTACGCCTGTCAAAAGCGCACTTATCTGAATAACAGCGGTCTCCCTTAAGAAATAATTTCAAATTCTCTCGCCGGCATAGTCTGCATACCGCGCCTGTGTATCGTGCCAAATCTTCCTCCTTATTAGTCATTCAGGCTGTTAGGCTGTAGGCTATTAGGATAGGCTTTTTTAGCTTTCACCTACAGCCAGTCTTTTATTATACCCTTCGTCTTTTAGGCGATCGGCAACCATTATGCGGAATAGGTGTTACATCCTTTATGACAAGGATGTTAAATCCTGTTGCCTGAAGTGAGCGAAGCGCAGATTCTCTTCCCGGTCCGGGACCCTTGACATACACTTCAACATTTTTCATTCCGTGCTCCATCGCTTTTTTACATGCATCTTCAGCCGCAAGCTGAGCTGCAAACGGAGTGCTTTTTCTGGATCCCTTGAAACCTTGAACGCCGGCACTGGACCAGCCTAACACATTTCCTGCGGGGTCTGTAATTGAAACTATTGTATTATTGAAAGTAGAGAAAATATGTACTACTCCATTTGTAATGTTCTTTTTTTCTTTCTTTTTTGTCCGGGTTTTTTTCGCCATTTATCAAGCCCCTGTTAATTAATATTCACTACTTTTTGGTTACTGCCTTCTTCCTGACTGTAGAACGTTTCGGGCCTTTTCGGGTTCGCGCATTAGTTTTTGTTCTCTGACCCCGCACAGGAAGCGATTTTCTATGGCGAAGGCCCCGGTAACATCCGAGATCCATAAGTCTCTTTATATTCATTGAAATATCAGCGCGGAGCTCACCTTCAACCTTGTGTTCGGAATCAATAATCTTGCGTATGCTGTTGACTTCAGCCTCTGATAACTGATCAACTTTCATATCCGGATTAATATTAAGCTTTGAGAGTATATTTTTTGAAGCGGTTCTTCCTATACCGTAAATATAGGTTAAGCCAATTTCGACCCTCTTATGCTTAGGTAAATCTACCCCTGCAATTCTTGCCAAAGCTTATCCTCCTCTATCCCTGCCTCTGTTTATGTCTTTTGTTTTCGCAGATTACCCTGATAACGCCTTTTCTGCGTACAATTTTGCATTTACTGCAAATTTTTTTAACTGACGCCCTGACTTTCATTTACCCTGCTCCTCATATATGACGGCTTCGTAAAAAGTCATTCTGCTGTGTTGCGCTTCATCTTTCGTCATTGCAGCGTACGAAAAGCACGCTTCATTCCTCAAGATTCGCGCGCCTTGCATAATGAACTTTTTACTTTGCCGTCTGAATTTTGACTTTTTATGAGTTCACCACATATTCTGGGCTGCAATTTATACATTATAACAGCAATGATCTTTTTATTTTGTTCTGTATGTTATTCTGCCTCGCGTAAGGTCGTATGGCGACATCTCAACTGTAACTTTATCGCCGGGAAGTATTTTTATAAAATGCATTCGCATCTTCCCTGAAATGTGTGCAAGCACCCGGTGTTTGTTCTCAAGTTCGACCCTGAACATTGCATTAGGCAGCGTCTCAAGTACCGTACCTTCAACCTTGATTGCCTCCTCTTTGGCCATAGTTCAGCTCCCGTTTCTTTCGCTTAAAATAATCGGACCATTTTCAGATATAGCAACTGTATGTTCAAAATGTGCGGAAAGACCGCCATCTTTTGTCACTGCGGTCCATCCGTCTCCAAGTATGTCAACGTCATAACCCTTCTCATTTACCATTGGCTCGATGGCGAGCGTCATGCCCGGTTTCAGCAAAACCCCCATGCCCGGTTTTCCAAAGTTCGGAACCTGCGGATCTTCATGAAGACTGCTTCCGATTCCATGCCCAACAAACATACGCACAACCGAATATCCCGCAGCCTCAACATGTGACTGAACGGCATGTGATATATTCGAAAGCCTTCCGTTCGGAACGGCCTTTTCTATGCCTTTATAAAGAGCCTCTTTTGTGACCTGAGCAAGTCTCATGGCCTGCCCGGATACTATTCCTACAGGAACGGTTATAGCTGCATCACCGTAATATCCGTCATAAAGGACCCCAAAATCGATACTGATAATATCTCCTTCAACCAGTATTTTTTTTGAAGGCATCCCGTGCACAATAACATTATTCACGGATGTACAAAGAGAGAAGGGATAGCCTTTATACCCCTTAAATGCCGGAGTTGCATCTCTTTCAGACGCCATCTTTTCGGCAATATCGTTTAAATATAATGTATCTATGCCCGGTTTAATTTCTGTTTCAAGGCGGCATAGAATATTCGCAACGATCTGATTACTTACTCTTATCTTTTCAATTTCCTTAGGTGATTTTAAAATCACCATATTAGAACCGTCCCTTGATCCTTGCTCCGCTGCTCTTTTTTAAAAAACCTTCGTAATGGCGGGAAAGCATATGTGATTCTATCTGTGAAATCGTATCTATAGCAACTCCGACAACTATCAGCAGGGCGGTTCCTCCAAAATAAAACGGCACGTTAACCTTTGTGATCAATATCGACGGAAGAACGCATATGCAAGAGACATAAAAAGCGCCGCCTAAAGTTATTCGGGTCAGGACCCTGTCAATGTAGTCGGAAGTGCGTTTTCCGGGTCTTATACCCGGAATATAACCTCCATGTTTTTTCATGTTTTCCGCCACGTCAACAGGGTTGAATGTCACAGCAGTGTAAAAATAGCAGAAGAAAAAAATCAACCCCACAAAAATCAATTCGTAAACCGCGTTGCCGGGTGTCAGTGCCGTTGCTATGCCCTGAACCCATTCTATTGCTATGAAGCTTGCTATCGTTGCAGGGAACATCATAATGGAAGAAGCAAAAATCGGCGGTATAACACCCGAGGTATTTATTTTAAGCGGCAAATGCGTGCTCTGTCCGCCATACATTTTCCTTCCAATTATCCTCTTGGCGTATTGAACCGGTATTCGCCTTTGTCCCTGCTCAACAAATATAATAATGCCGACAACTGCAACCACCAGAACAAGCAGAATGATTACAAGGAATATGGACATTTCCCCTGTCGAAACGAGGCGGAATGTGTTCGCTATGGCAATCGGTAATCTGCAGACTATGCCTGCAAAGATAATAAGAGAGATTCCGTTGCCTATACCGCGCTCGGTAATTTGCTCACCTATCCACATGATAAAAGCCGTTCCTGCGGTAAGTGTAATAACAGTCATGAGTCTGAATTCCCATCCGGGATATATGACTACAGGAGCGCCTCCCGGTGAGGTCATGCTTTCAAGTCCAACGCTGATACCAAACCCTTGTATAATGCTCAGCACAACCGTACCGTAACGCGTATACTGAGTAATTTTTTTCCGCCCCTGTTCGCCTTCTTTCGACAGGCGTTCAAGGTGAGGAATAACCACAGTTAAAAGCTGCAGTATAATTGATGCGCTGATGTATGGCATTATGCCAAGAGCAAATACCGATAATTTCTCAAAGGCGCCCCCTGAAAACATATCAAAAAGGCCTAACAGTGTTCCCTTGGCTTTGGCAAAAAATGAAGCAAGCGCAATACTGTCAATGCCGGGCACCGGAACATGCACTCCGATACGATACACTATAAGGAATGCCAGAGTCATCAATACTCTTTTTTTAAGCTCCGGTATCTTGAATATATTCTGAAAGCCGCTTCCGACCATATTATATAACCTCTACCATGCCGCCGGCTTTTTCAATTTTTTCCTTCGCAATCCTGCTGGCCCAGTTAACCTTTAATGTCAGGGGGAAGGCTATATCGCCCTGGGAAAGCAGTTTTACACCATCTCTTCTTCCCTTGATAATTCCGGAACGGATCAAAGCAGCTTCATCCACAACCGAGCCGCTTTCAAATGCTAAAAGATCGCGAATATTGACAATGGCAATTTTTTTCTTAAATATATTGACAAAGCCGACCTTGGGCAGGCGCCTTTGAATTGGCATTTGCCCGCCTTCAAACCCGGGTCTGACACCTCCACCCGATCGTGCATTTTGCCCCTTATGCCCTTTCCCCGAGGTCTTGCCGGTACCTGATCCAGGACCACGCCCTAGGCGTTTGCGAGATCTTTTTGAACCCTTGGGCGGGGATAATTCATGTAATTTCATCTATCTTCTCCTCAGCCTTAACCAGATGAGATACCTTGTTTATCATACCCCTAATTGAAGGAGTATCTTTAAGCTCAACTGTTCTATTCAGCTTTGTCAGGCCCATACCGCGCAAAACTTTCCTATGTTTTTCAGGCCGTGCGATCATGCTTTTAACAAGTGTGACTTTCACTATTCCAGACATTGATTATTTTCCCCGTTACAGTTCTTCCGGAGTTTTGCCCCGTCTTTCGGCCACCTGCTCGCGGCTCTGTAATTGCTTTAACCCGGTAATTGTCGCTTTTACAACATTATGGGGATTATGAGATCCCATGCACTTAGTAAGAATATTCTGAACACCGACAGCTTCAAGTACAGCCCGGACCGCACCGCCTGCAATAAGACCGGTTCCTTTTGATGCGGGCTTCAGCAGAACACGACCCGCCCCAAACTTTCCTATAACCTCGTAAGGTATCGTCCCATCTACAAGAGGAACTCTGACCATATTCTTCTTTGCCTGATCCACGCCTTTCCGGATAGCTTCCGGAACTTCACCGGCTTTCCCTAGTCCGCAGCCAACACTCCCAAGGCCGTCACCTACAACAACGATAGCGCTGAAACTGAACCTTCGCCCACCCTTTACTACTTTCGCTACCCGGTTGATGTGAACCACTTTATCTATTAACTGATTTTCGCCTGCATCTTGTTTGAACAAGGGACTGCCTCCTTAACTGATAATAAAAGACTAAAAATCCAAACCTGCTTCACGGGCACCATCCGACACAGCCTTGACTCGCCCGTGATACAAAAACCCGTTACGGTCAAAAACGACCTTCTTATAACCTTTTTCAATTACACGCTCTGCCAGAACTTTTCCCACCAGGCCGGCAACGGCTTTTTTCTTTACAGCTTCACCACTCTGATCTTTTACTGCCTTTTCAGTGCTTGATGCTGTGGCCAGCGTATGTCCGTTTGTATCATCAATTACCTGGGCATAAATATGTTTTGCACTTCTGAAGACACATAATCTGGGACGATCCTTTGTGCCAACAAGCTTTTTTCTTATTCTTACTTTTCTCTTCAATCGCGCCTGACTTTTAATATTTACTGACCCCATATGTTTTTTCCTTATTTAATCAACGATTATGAGATCGAAACCGGAATTTCTTTAATCATCAAAATCGTAACTGGTAAATCGCTAATTATTTTGTGCCCGTCTTTCCGGCCTTCTTCTGTATACGCTCTTCTGCATATTTTATTCCTTTTCCCTTGTAAGGCTCGGGTGGTTTTAACCTTCTTATTGTTGCAGCCGCCAGACCGAGCTTCTCCTTATCAATTCCGGAAAGTTTTATAACAGTATTTTTTTCAACTGTTGCATTAATGCCGTCCGGAAGAGCATAAGTTACCGGGTGAGAAAAACCGAGATTTAACACAAGGCTGTTGCCTTTAAGCTCAGCCCTGTATCCGATACCGTTTATTTCAAGAATACGCTCAAAGCCCTTGTTGACACCTATTATCATATTGTTGACAAGGCTTCTTGTGAGTCCCTGCAGGGCTTTCGAGGAAATATCATCAGATAATGTTGAAACCGTTATGACACCGTCTTTAATATTTAATTCTACAGCCGGATGGACCATACCGGAAAGAGAGCCTCTTTCTCCCTTAACGGTTATCAGCCTGTCGTCATATGATATCTTGGTTTTATCTGGAATCTGAATCGGTTTTTTTCCTACTCGAGACATCTATCACTCCTATATCATTACCAAATCTTGCAGAGGACTTCTCCTCCCAATTTTTCCTTAATAGCTCTCTTGTCTGTCATTACGCCTTTTGAAGTAGACAAAACAGCAACGCCCATACCGCTATATACCGGTTTTAAGTCTGTACTCTTAACATATTGTCTTCGCCCCGGTTTGCTTGCTCTTTCAATACTGTAAATAGCGCTTGCATGTCCCTGACCGTACTTAAGGTAGACTCTCAAAACACCCTGTTTGTTGTCTTTAAGGAATTTATAATTCTTTATATATCCTTCATTTTTCAACACCTTGGCCAGTTCTATCTTTAATTTGGACCCTGGAATATCAACACTGTTCAATTTTGCCTTTCCGGCATTTCTTATCCGGGTCAACATATCCGCGATTGGATCACTGATTGCCATTCTTCTCTCCGATCTGTTATAACCTTCTCAAATAAGTTACAAACTAAATAAATAAAGCGAGCATGAAATACAATATGCTACCAGCTGGATTTAATAACCCCAGGAAGTTTGCCCGATGAGGCAAGATTTCTAAAACAAATACGGCAAATTCCAAATTTTCTTATATATGCTCGAGGCCTGCCGCATATAGGGCATCTGTTATAACCCCTGACACTGAATTTGGGTTTTCTTAAAGCCTTATTTCTAAGCGATAGCTTCGCCAAATCATCCTCCTTATGAACTCTTCACATAGGGTCTTGAATAAATTTTTCAATCAATCCGCACAGGCGGATTAGTTCTTAAACGGCATTCCAAGAAGCTTTAAAAGCTCTTTTCCCTCTTCATTATTTTTAGCTGTAGTTACAACGCATATATTCAACCCTTTGATCCTTTCAATCTTATCGTAATCAATCTCGGGGAAAATAATATGTTCTTTTATTCCAAGTGTATAGTTACCATGCCCATCAAAAGCTTTTCCTGAAATGCCTCTGAAATCCCTTACTCGTGGAAGCGCTATGTTAACAAGCTTATCGAAAAAGTCGTACATTCGCTTTTGACGAAGCGTAACCATGCATCCGATAGGCATGCCGACTCTGAGCTTAAAAGCAGCGATGGATTTTTTTGACCTTGTAATAACAGGCTTCTGCCCGGCTACTATTTTCAGCTCCTCTACAGCAGAATCAAGCAATTTAATATTATGAATTGCCTCTCCCAACCCAATATTAAGAACAATTTTATCAAGCTTAGGGACCTGCATTGCATTTTTATACTTAAAGGCGTCTATCAGCCTTGGAACAACCTCTTTGTCATAATAATATTTAAGCCGTGCCATTATATTCCTTTCAAAAACCCCGAGCCTCTACCTAAATCTATTTATCTATTACTTCGCTGCACTTGCGGCAGACGCGTGCTCTTTTTCCATTATCCAGTGTTTGCATCTTAATGCGAACAGGCTTAATGCACTTGTTACACATCAACATGACATTCGACACATGGATTGAAGCTTCACCGGCAACGATTCCGCCCTGCCTGTTCTTGGCAGAAGGTTTTGTGTGCCGTTTAACTATATTGACATTTTCAACAAGGATTTTGTTGTCTTTTCTTATAACTCTGACAACCTTGCCGACTTTTCCCTTATCCTTGCCGGCAATTACTTTTACCTTGTCGTCCTTTTTGATACGAATTTTATTTCCAATCATAAACCAGTTCTCCAAAATCGGGATTAAGCTATAATACTTCCGGGGCCAGTGAAATGATTTTCATAAATCTTTTTGCCCTGAGTTCTCTCGCAACAGGCCCGAAAATTCTCGTTCCGATCGGTTCTTTATTGGGTGTAATCAAAACGGCCGAATTATCATCAAATCTTATAAAAGATCCGTCAGTCCTTCTTATTTCTTTTTTAGTACGGACAACAACCGCTTTCAGCACCTCGCCTTTTTTTACCTTTGCGTTAGGAATTGCTTCTTTTACGGAAACGACAATAATATCACCTACACTTGCATAACGCCTTCTTGAACCACCAAGCACTTTGATACAATAAACAACCTTTGCTCCGGAATTATCTGCTACCGTCAATCTCGTCTCTGCCTGAATCATTTTCTTAATTCCCTTTAAATATCAAACAGCTTTCTCGACTATCTTGCTGACACGCCATTTTTTTGTCTTGCTGAGAGGCCTCGATTCTGTGATCAAAACCTTATCCCCGATCTTGCAAGAATTCTCTTCATCATGAGCAGAAAACTTCGTCTGCCTTCTGATATATTTATGATAAAACTTGTGCTTGACCAGTCTTTCTACCTGAACAACAACAGTTTTATCCATCTTGTCGCTTACAACCGTTCCAACAACTTGTCTCTTCATTCCAATATTATTCATGGCAGCAATTATTCTTTATTTTTATTGAGTTTAAATTCTTGAATAATGGTCTTTAACCTTGCAATCTCATGTTTGGTCTGCTCTATCTTCTTGGGACTTTCCAGCTGACCGGCCCCGTGCTGAAAACGCAGATTAAAAAGACCCTCAGTCAACTCACTTAACTTTCTAAGTCTCTCATCCTGGCTTAATTCTCTAATCTCACTCGCTTTCATATTATATATTGCTCCTGTCAACAAATTTGGTCTTAATTGAAAGTTTGTGTGACGCAAGCCTGAGAGCTTCCCTGGCAAGCTCTTTCGAGACACCTTCCATCTCATATAGAATTTTACCCGGACGGACTATCGCAACCCAACCTTCAGGCGCGCCTTTACCTTTTCCCATTCTGACTTCAGCGGGCTTTTTTGTAAACGGCTTATCCGGAAATATTCTTATCCACAGCTTACCGCCTCTTTTTACATGGCGGGTCATGGCAATACGGGCAGCCTCAATTTCCTTGGCGTTGACAGCACCACATTCGATAGCCTGCAACCCGTATTCACCAAAGTTCAGATTTGAGCCCCGGCTGGCCAAACCCTTCATTCTTCCTTTTTGCTGTTTTCTATATTTAACTTTTTTGGGACTAAGCATTTACTTTTCTCTCCCGCCGGCTATCTGGCAGCCGCTTCTAATTGATCCTTTTTAAGAATCTCTCCCTTAAAAACAAAAACCTTGATGCCTATAATGCCATAAGTCGTGAGAGCTTCGGTAAAACCATAATCAATATCCGCTCTCAAAGTGTGCAGTGGTACGCGGCCTTCACGATACCATTCTGTTCTTGCTATTTCCGCTCCGCCCAGACGGCCGGAACATATTATCTTCACACCCATTGCGCCGAACCTCATCGCAGATGCAACGCCACGCTTCATAGCTCTCCGGAAGGCAACTCTCTTGATCATCTGCTGGGCAACGCTTTCAGCTATAAGCTTGGCATCTATCTCGGGTTTCCTTACTTCCTGAATATCAATCATGACTTCATGAGATATCTGCTTCTCAAGCTCTTGTTTCAGAATGAGTATTTCAGAGCCTTTCTTGCCTATTATAATTCCGGGTCTTGATGCAAAAATCCGGAGCCTTACCCGCTTGGACGATCTTTCAATTTCAATCCTGGAAATCCCCGCATGGCCGAGCTTCTTATTCAAGTACTTCCGGATATTGTAATCCTCGAGTATATAATCAGCATAATTCTTGCCGGCATACCATTTTGAATCCCATGATTTAACTATACCCAATCTCAATCCTATCGGATTTACTTTCTGGCCCAAGCTTTTACCTCCCTATTTCACCGATCCGTCAGCCAAAATGACTGTTATATGTGTAGTCTTTTTCAATATACGGGTCCCCCTGCCGCGTGCCCTTGCCGCAAAGCGCTTCAAAACAGGTCCTTGATTTGCGACGATGTTTCGGATCACCAGAGAATCAACATCTATGTCAGGCTTCTGATTCGCATTCGCAACAGCCGACCTTATCACCTTCCCAACTATTCCAGCCGCTTTTAACGGCATGAATTTCAGCTCGTTCAAAGCTGTTTCAACCTTTTTCCCCTTAACAGCCCCTATAAGTTTTTGGACTTTTTGAGGAGAAATACGTATATATCTTGCTAAAGCCCTAACCTCCATAGCAAATATTCCCTTTTCTATATCCTTACTTTTTCAGTTTGGTTTTCTTGTCGCCTGCGTGTCCGTAAAAAGTCCTCGTTGGAGAGAATTCTCCCAGCTTATGTCCGACCATGTTCTCGGTAACAAAAACCGGAATGAATTTTTTCCCGTTGTGGACTGCGAATGTAGTCCCTACCATTTCAGGAATAATTGTCGAACGCCTTGACCACGTTTTTACGACTCTGGCTCCCCGGCTTTCCTGAATAGCCGACATTTTCTTCATTAACTTCGGTTCAATGTATGGACCTTTTTTTAACGACCTTGGCATAAATTCTCCTGAATACAAAAACCGACTTTATAAAACCTTAAACTATAAAGTCTGAATTTATTTCTGTGTACGCTTTTTAACTATAAATGAATTGGTTTTTTTGTTCTTTCTGGTTTTATAACCTTTTGACGGGACACCCCATGGACTGCATGGATGCCGCCCGCCGGATGACCGGCCTTCTCCGCCGCCCATCGGATGGTCAACCGGATTCATTGCAACACCCCTGACTTTCGGTCTTTTTCCAAGCCATCGATTCCGCCCGGCTTTCCCGAGATCAATATTTTCATGAACAACATTACCAATCTGACCAATTGTCGCGCAGCAGTTCAGAAGAACCATCCTCACTTCACCTGACGGGAGCTTAATCAGCGCATACTTGTTCTCTTTCGCCATCAGTTGAGCAAATGTGCCCGCGCTTCTTACAATCTGTCCCCCTTTTCCAACTTTAAGCTCTATATTGTGTATGTGCGTACCAAGGGGGATATTGCTCAAAGGCAAGGAATTTCCGGGTTTTATATCGGCTTCCGGACCCGACATTACCATATCGTCCACAGAAAGATTAAGAGGAGCAAGAATATATCTTTTTTCCCCGTCAACATAATGAAGGAGTGCGATTCTTGCACTTCTGTTGGGATCATACTCAATTGATGCAACCCTTGCGGGTATCCCTTTTTTATCCCGCTTAAAGTCAATTATCCTGTAGTGCCTCTTGCTTCCGCCACCGATATGCCTGCTTGTAATGCGTCCATGTACATTACGGCCTCCGCTTCTATTGGAAGGCTTAATAAGGCTCTTTTCCGGTTTTGAACTGGTAACTTCTTCAAATGATGAATAAACCTGAAAACGCCTTCCGGCAGATGTAGGTTTTACTTTCTTTACAGCCATTTTAAGCTCCTAAATCTCTATACTCCTTCAAAAAATTCAATGCTCTCACCGGGCATGAGTCTGACGACAGCTTTCTTATAATCATTTCGCTTACCGAGAATCCGGCCCCTGCGTTTGAATTTTCCCATAACCTGTAATGTTCTGACACTGGCAACTTTCACCTTGAAAATGCCCTCAACCGCCTTTTTAATTTCAACCCTGTTGGCTTTGCGATCGACTTCGAAAGTTATCTGATTTGCAGATTCTTTCTGTATTGTGCTCTTCTCAGTAATCAAAGGCCTTTTAATAACTTCATACCGGTTCATACCAGCAACCTCCCTTCAATACTCTTTATTGAAGGCTCAAGCAGAATCAGCTTCTCATATTTCAAGATATCATAAACATTCAGGCCTTCGCATCTCATTACCTTGATATCGGGAATATTTCTCGAAGAAAGCTCAAGGTTTTCATTTGTAGCTTCAGTAACAATCAATGCTTTTTTGATCTGCAGATTGCCGAGAACGGACACAAAATTCTTTGTTTTCGGTTCTTCAAGCGCAAGCTTGTCAAGTACAAGAAGATTATTCTCCTGAATCTTACAGGTCAACGCCATTTTAAGAGCCTGCTTTCTTACTTTTTTCGGAACTTTGTAAGAATACGATCTCGGGTTGGGTCCAAAAATGGAACCGCCGCCTCTTAACAACGGTGATTTGATATCTCCTCTGCGCGCCCTGCCTGTTCCCTTCTGTTTGTACAGTTTTCTGGTACTCCCCTTCACATCGCTGCGATGTTTAACGGAAGCGGTTCCTGCCCGCCTGCAGGCCAGTTGCATGGTAACAACTTCATGCAACACGCTTTGTTTTACAGGAACATTGAAGATGCTGTCCGCAAGCTCAAGCTGCGAAACCTTATCTCCATTTATATTGAAAACATCTATTATTGACATAATCTCGTCCTAAATATTAACTTTGGTTGGCTCATTTTTTAAGCAGGGCCCTTATAAAACATCTGTTAAATTCGCTGCTTTGGGCTTGCACAAGTAAATCAGGCTTGACTTTGGACCGGGAACCGCTCCCTTTACAAGAACCAGATTATCCTGATGCCTTATATCAATTATCTCCAGATTTCTTATGGTCCGTCTTGCAAAACCGTAGTGACCGGGCATTTTTTTCCCTTTCGTTACCCTTGAAGGCCATGCACTTGCACCTATTGAACCCGGAATTCTGTGGCTGTGACTCCCATGGGTTTTTCTTCCGCCGCTGAATCCGTGGCGCTTTATTACACCCGCAAAACCCCTGCCCTTTGTGGTGCCGACAACATCAACGCGGTCTCCGACATTGAATATTTCAACATTTATTATCTGGCCAAGCTTATAATCCCCGGGGTTTCCGGATGTGAACTCACGCAGACATTCGCACGATTCAAGCTCTGCTTTCTTCAGATGACCCTCAACCGGCCTCTTCATGCGTGATTTCTTTTTTTCTCCGAAACCGAGTTGGAGCGCATTGTATCCATCCGTTTTATCCGTTTTTATCTGGGTTACAACGCAAGGCCCAATCTTTAGAACTGTTACAGGAACATATTTCCCATCCGAGGTGAAGACAACCGTCATCCCCAGTTTTTTACCTATCAATCCTCTACTCATGGCTCTTACCATTCCCTATGCTACAGTTTTATCTCGACATCTACTCCTGGAGAAAGATCCAGTTTCATCAGGGCATCAACAGTCTGCTGCGTGGGCTCAATTATATCGAGAAGTCTTTTATGTGTTCTCATCTCAAACTGCTCCCTTGACTTTTTGTCAACATGGGGAGATCGCAGGACACAATATTTATTTTTTGTTGTCGGCAGCGGAATAGGCCCAATTACTTTTGCGCCGGTCTTATTTGCGGTATCAACTATATCTGACGCCGACTGATCCAGTAATTTATGATCATAAGCCTTAAGCTTGATTCTTATTTTGGTGTTCGTTGTCATAGGTTATCTTTCTTTTTATCCGATTATTTCGCTTACTACTCCTGCACCAACAGTCCGGCCACCTTCCCTTATCGCAAAACGAAGCTCTGTCTCCATAGCTATCGGTGTTATCAAATCCGCCGATATCGTTACATTGTCCCCGGGCATTACCATCTC
>JAHJQU010000161.1 GCA_018819005.1 Pseudomonadota bacterium
CAAAACCTGTAAGCGCCTGAACAGGAATTGCTTTCCGCATCTCTTTTTCAACTCCTGACGGCGAAGTATAAGGTGTTGAACCAGTAAAATTCATTCCAAGATAAGAACTTACTGCCGTAGTACAAAGAAAAAGAGCTGTTAACTCCCATGTGTTTCCAACATCTTTCAAAGTAACTATAACAAAAAGGGCTGCTACTACGCCCGTAATAGCGCCCTTGATAGAGAAAGCCTTTCCGGGAAGCCACGGTAAAACCGCAGGCACAAAAACAGCTCCCGCGAATATTCCGGCTGTATATGCCAAAACCGCCATAATTCCCCTCGACCAGGCATCTTTTAAGGAAAATATTTCTGTTCCGATTCCGGATAAAAAGAACATTCCAAGTAATATAAAAAGTGTCGGCTTTACAATAAATGAAAGCTCAACAGGAACAAGTACCAGGCGCTCCAATGCCGTGAATGTCACACGGCGCATTGATTCACCAGCCTTATTTCCGGCGTCTAAAAAACTTTTTATGTCATTTGCGCGGATTGGCCCCCAGACAACCTTGAACCCGCTCCTTTTCTTCACATCTATTGCGGACACCCCCGTAGCCGAAAGCTGGGGCAGAATAAGTTCCCTGTGGCTTACGATTTTATCAATACCTGAAGCCTTTACCCTTTTTACTACTTCCTCAGTTGAAAAAAGGCTTTTGCCTGCCGCGCACCATACATTTATTCCGCGTGTGTCAAGTACAAGAATCCAGGCATCAACCGACGACAATTCCATGCGAAGAGTATCAAATGTCAGTTTATAATTCGCCGTAACCAGAACTGGTGAATCTGCAGAAGGTCTGCCCGTGCAATAAATTCCAGGCGCAATGCTGTAAGAATTCCTGCCTATTCCGAACCTTGCCAAAATCGACATCGCGTGATCAGCCATAGAAAGTTTTGTCCTGATTTTTGGAACAGGGCCCACAGCCGTATCTATAAATTCTTCAACAAACCCGCATAGTTTATATCCTGGTCGGGCGAACCTGCTGCATTCGGGTCCCGGATGGGAACCACAGCAGGCTGCCTCCTCTTTTTTATTTTGCATAACGGGAGTGGAAACAAAAGGCTTCAGATGTGATACTCTGCCATAGAGCTCTTTTTTATCACTGTTACCGCAACAATTATTTTCCATATTTTCCTCATTTTTTATAATTGAGGCAATTAAACATGCCAATAGTGTGAGTGATATATTTTCAGTCTGATATCCAACACACATGAAATATCTGGATTCCCGCTTCCGCGGGAATGACAACTTTGACATATGTTGCGGAGTAATAATTTTTTAATTTTAACGTTATCACCCGCAAACTACAAACCGGCAACCATTTTCTTGAAATCTTCAAGAACCTTCAAATCAATACAATAACAGGTGCAAAGTCCTTCAACCTCTCCCTTTATGAGTCCGGCCTCTTTAAGGCTTTTCAGGTGCTGGCTTACCGTTGACTGTGCAAGCGGAAGCATTTCGACTATCTGCCCGCATATGCACCGGTTCTCCTCTTTCAGATACTTTAATATTTTCACCCTTGCAGGATGGCCGAGCGCCTTGCATATTTGAGCAAATGAATCCGTCTCCATAATATCTTTATTATCAGAAGAAACAGGATCAGCCGGTTTTTTATTCATAATCACCCCTTCTTGTATATCGTTAATTTACGATATACGATACAAATAATTCATGTCAAGCTTTTTTTGTTGCTTTTTTTGTTCCTGCCGCTTGCTTACCGATCCTTTTCTGTGTGATAAAAGAAAAAGAGGGGTTGAGAGAAGAACCATAAATATATGCGGGAAAAACTATTAATCATTCATCAGGGAGCAATAGGCGATATTGTCTCCATCTTTCCGGCGATTATAAGGCTTAAGGAAAAATTCCGCCGGATTGACGCCATATGCAAAAAAAGCATCGGCGAATTGGCTTCTTCCCTTAAATTAACAGATAAATTCTATCCTGTTGAAGCAGCATTTTTTTCATCCGTTTTTTCAGACAAAGCCGATCCCCGTATCGCAGATATTTTCCGGTCTTATGATGAAATAGTCCTTTTTTCATATTCACAGGAGCTTGAAAGTATAATCAGCGGCATGGTCAACAGGAAAATTTATCGCATACATCCCCGTCCCGATGCTTCTCTTGAAATTCATACATTAAATCATGTCTTGTACCATCTTGCTGAAAACGGACTTATTCCTGATGCAAAATGGCCTGAAACAGATTATTTTGCGCGGCTATCGGAACAAAATGAGGCAACAAATCCTTATGACCGATTGAAAATATTGATACATCCGGGTTCTGGAAGCACAAGGAAAAATTGGCCGGTCTCAAATTTCATGGAAACATTTGAGAAATTCAGAACAGCCGGAATGAATCCGGAAATCATATTCGGACCTGCCGAAAAGAATCTTTCTGAAATATTCGTCAGATACCTTCCGGCAGGAAGCAAGATCCATATACTGACGGATCTTTCGGATTTTATGACAATGCTGAAACAATCCGACGGATTCATCGGAAACGATTCCGGCATAAGCCACCTTGCGGCATTTACAGGCATACCGACTGTCGTGATATTCGGACCATCAAGTCCAACAAGATGGAAACCCTTTGGACGCGCGGTTGAGTCTATCCGACCGGAAACCGATTGCAAGCCCTGTTTTGAAACCGGAGAAACAGACTGCAAAGAGATGAAATGCCTCGAGGGGATAACGCCGGAAATGGTGATTAACGCATTTTTAAAAATAAAGGGACTATCCGAAAACCGATATCCTGGATAGTCACGAATTTTATATCTTTACCTGCTCAAGCAGAACATTTTGCTTAAGTGTGACTCTTGCGGTTTTTGCAAACTGATCCGTTACATCCGATACAAAGATTCTTGATTTTCCGTTTTTACTCAACAGGCAATCAATATCGGGACGCTCTTTGAGAAACTTTTCCACCTTTCCGGCAACTCCAATTGAAGAATCAATTATATTTATCCTTTTTCCGATTTTCCGGTGAATCAACTCTTTTAAAAGCGGATAATGAGTGCATCCCAGAATCAGGGTATCGATCTGTCTAACTTTCAGGGGACGGAGATATTTTCTTACTATCATCGCGGTTTCCGGCCTGTCTATCCATCCTTCTTCAACAAGAGGAACAAGAAGAGGACATGCAGCAGAATAGACCCTGGCGCCGGGATTTAAAGCCTTAATCTTTTTTTCGTAAATGCCGCTTTTTACCGTTGCCCTTGTGCCTATCACTCCAATAGCCGCTTTTCTGGAAGACTCAAGCGCAAGCTCTACTGCCGGCGTGATAACCTCGAATACAGGAGCTTCAAATCTTTTTTCAACAATATCAAATGCTACGCTTGAAGCGGTGTTGCATGCCATGACAATTATCTTCGCGCCGTTATCGAGCAAAAAAGTCGTATCCTGAACGGCATACTCAATCACCGTTTCGGGGCTCTTGTTTCCGTAGGGGGTGCGGGCTGTATCCCCGAAATATATGATATCGTAGTCGGGAATTCTTTCCATTATTGCCTTAACAACCGTCAGTCCGCCGATTCCCGAATCAAAAATTCCGATCATCTCTTTTATATCACCTTCAGACTTTTGTGTTGATTTATGTTTGATGGTTTCGTAGAAAGCACATCAATATTAAACAAGGGAATGCTCATGAATCATAACCATAATCCATCCGGGATGGCCATGAATCAGAACATATTCAGAATAGGTCTTTCAGTCGAGACCATATCCATCTACCTTTTATGCTGTGGCTTCTCCGATGGTGGAGCCGTCATATCCACCAGAAATCTTCTCGGAGTATGGAACGGCACAAGAGAGGCTCTTTTCGACGGGATAAAAGAGCTGGAAAAAAGGAATATTCTTCTTAACATAATATCCGGTGGAGAAGATAAAAATGTTTATAAGCTGCTGGAAAACAAAAGCTGGAAACTATGACGGCTTAGTAAAAAGTCATTCTGCTGTGTTGCGCTTCATCTTTCGTCATTGCGGCGTACCAACAAGTACGCTTCATTCCTCAAGATTCGCGCGCCTTGCATAATGAGCTTTCTACTTTGCCGTCTGAATTTAGACTTTTTACGAAACCAGCAAGCTATGCTTAACCTGTTTTGGACAACTCCCTTGCAACACACTCTCTTACAAGATTTGCAGGCACATCCGTACGAATGCCGGGACACATTCCGGCCATAACATACCAGTTATCCGTATCGGCCATAACACTTTTAATAAACGGCCATTGACGGCACATGCGCGGCTTAACGGAATGAATCGTGCACATTTTGTCCCAGAACACACAATATTCGTCACTCCCCCGGGCAATTACAGGCTTTCCGCCTGACATTTCGCAATACTTCGATACAAAGCTTTCACGATCGGCACTAATATACTCCGCTATTGCATCAATATCTTCATTTGTTACGAAAGTCCCTCCATAGCCTTTACAGCAATCGCCGCACATTGTGCATTTAAATATATCATCCGGCTGAACCGCTTTAGACTGCATGCCTGGTTTCCATGGCCCTTCTCAAAGTTACCCGATCCACATACTTAAGATCACCGCCTATCGGAACACCTGATGCTATTCGGGTGACTTTTACCGGATATTTTTCGATGCATTTAGCAATATAGGAAGCTGTTGATTCGCCCTCAACATTTGTGCCTGTTGCAAGTATAATTTCTTTGATTTTTCCTTCCCTTATTCTTTCTATAAGTTCCCTGATCCTTATATTATCAGGCCCGACACCATTCATGGGGGATAAAACCCCCGAGAGTATGTGATAGAGCCCTTCAAAAGATCCTGACTTTTCTATTGCAACCATGTCTGCAGGCTGTTCAACTACACAGATAAGGGAAGTATTTCTGGACGGATCGCTGCAAATATGACAGGTTTCTGTTTCACTCAATGCAAAGCAGAGACCGCATATCCTCACCTTTTGCCTTATATCCAGTATGCTGGCTGCAAGCTGTTCGGCTTCTTTAAGAGGGGAACGCAGGATATGCATTGCAAGGCGTTCGGCGGTTTTTTCTCCAACACCGGGAAGCTTTGCCAGATTTTTTATAAGATTCAGAATAGACAAGGGATAGTGCATTAACGCCTCAAATATGACAGCTTTGTAAAAAGTCAATTTTTCACACGAAGGCACAAAGACACAAAGAAAGGCCTATTGAAAACATTCAGATTTTTCTTTATGTCCTCCGAGATCTTTGTGTGAGAACAACTTGTTACGAGTCCATTAAGTATGTTCAGATGGGAAATTCCGCATAGAAAATCACATAAGTCCCGGGATACTGATGCCTCCGGTTAACTTGCTCATCTCCTGGGAAACCATTTCCTGAGATTTAGACAGAGCATCATTAACAGCGGCTATAATAAGATCCTGAAGCATTTCCACGTCGTCAGGATCAACAACCTCTTTTTCTATCCGTATAGTAACGATCTGCTGTTTACCATTTGCCTGAACTTTAATCATGCCTCCCCCGGAAGTTGCTTCAACTGTTCTTAAAGCCAGCTCTTCCTGAAGTTTGACCATGCCGGCCTGTAGCTTCTGGGCCTGCTTCATCATGTTCCCGATTCCCTTCATCAGAATTCCTCCTATAAAATCTTTGCATCCAGTACTTTCCCTTTAAATATTTCTACTGCATCAGTTACAAGGGAGTTATTAAGCGCATCAGATATCAAATTATCAGTCCCGGTTTTTTCTTGAGCGTTATTTAATTCAGAAGTTTTTTTCTCTTCCAGAGCAATTTTCATGCTCTTTCCAAAAAAATCTCTGCAAACTTTTCCCAAAATATCGAGATTTTTCCTCCGCCTGACCATATTCAAATTAAAACCGTTTCCTGCAACTTCAATCTCAATCCTGTTTTCAGTTATTTTTCTTATTGAACACTTCGCCATACTCGCAGCAAGTGAAGGATGTTTTTCAGATATTATTGCATAAAGCTGTCCCCAGATTTTTTCAAAATTATCGTCTGGTCCAAGAGCTTTCTGTGTCGTTGAATCTGTTTTATCAGCCCCGTATCCTTCTTTACTTTCAGGCTCAAGAACCTTTTGAGGCGTTCTCTCAACTAATTCGGCATTCTTATAATCTACACAAACCGTTGCTGCGTTAAAACCATCCTTTTTCTGTTTTCCCGGAATCATGTGCCTTAAATTGTCAATTTTTTCAATAAGAACTTCTATAGGCAAGGCCGGTTTTATTTGAAATATCTTTAAAAAAACCATCTCAAGGCAAAGTTTAGGATTTAGGGAAAACCTGATAGAGGATTCTTCCTTATATAGCGCATCAAAAATCTGGTTTAATGCGGTTGCAGAAATATTCTTTACCTGCTCAGACATCATGACTATCTCATGGGATGGTAAGCTTACAAGCTTATTGACCTTCTTAACCATTTTGACTACAAGAAGATTCCTGAAATGTTCCACTATGTCATAATAAAGTTCTTTTATATTATGGCCATTATTATAAAGATCCTCCAGCAAATCAAGCAGAGCAGGAAAATCCGAACTCAAAATAGCTTCAGAAATCATAAAAATTGCTCTTCTATCTATAATTCCAAGAATATCCAAGATATTCTCATTAGTCACCGGCCCCTCGGAGCAGCTGATAACAAGATCAAGGAGGCTTAGGGCATCTCTCATGCTCCCACCCGCAGCCCGCGCAATTAAGAAGAGACTTTCTGAGACAATATTTACATCTTCTTTTTCACAAACCAAAGCCATATGGCTTACGATCGAATCAAGACCGATTCTTTTAAAATCATGGCGCTGGCATCTTGATAATATGGTAACAGGTATCTTGTGAGGCTCAGTCGTCGCAAAGATAAACATTACATGCGGCGGGGGTTCTTCAAGCGTTTTTAAAAGAGCATTAAATGCAGGGGTGCTGAGCATGTGAACTTCATCAATTATATAAATCTTATAAGAGCTGTATGCAGGCTTATATTTAACATTGTCTCTGAGGTCCCGTACATTCTCAACGCCATTGTTTGATGCTCCGTCGATTTCAAGCACATCAACAGAATTTCCAATGGTAATCTCGGTACAGGATCGGCAGATATTGCAAGGAACAGATGTTGGGCCATTTATGCAATTCATGGCTTTAGCCAGGATTCTGGCAACAGTCGTTTTCCCTGTACCCCGTGGGCCGGAGAAAAGAACGCCATGTGCAACCCGCCCGGCTAAAATGGAATTTGTTAATGTGCGTGTAACATGCTCCTGACCTATAACATCATCAAAAGTCTGAGGGCGATACTTGCGAGCTAGTACAAGATAGGACATAATTAAATTTCCTGTGATATATAATCAGGGCTTGTATTTTAAATTAAAGCCCGGAATAAGCCACATAAAACCGCATAATGAGAAGTATTACTAGACCCCCGAAGAGCATTCAGTTTTGTTCGATTTGAAGCAATACTGTATCTATTCAAGAAAGGTTTTTAAACCTTATATTAAATGGCGGAGAGAGAGGGATTTGAACCCTCGGTGCCGCTTTTGGCAGCACACACGATTTCCAGTCGTGCTCCTTCAGCCGCTCGGACATCTCTCCATTAACAAAGCTATTTCCAAAAAATTGCCCATTGCATCCCAATACGGCCAACCGATTTTATTATTTGGCGGAGAGGGTGGGATTCGAACCCACGATCCCGTTTTTGACAGGATACCGCTTTTCGAGAGCGGGGCCTTCAGCCGCTCGGCAACCTCTCCAAAACTCACCGGATTGAAGCTTCCCGCTGTAAGCAGCGGGAAGCACACTCGCCGTTTCGGTTCAAAATGGTGGTTTCAATATAACGTTTGGATGTTAGCTGTCAATGATGTTCTTTACATTCTTTTCATCCCACATTCAACGTATTTTTAATTCCTTCATCCCAGCTAATTGCAAAAGATATTTATTTTTTAACTTGAACTGTCATATTCTTTCTAGTATCAGTTCCCATCATTTTTTATCAAAGAAGGAAGGAACATAGACATGGCAGAGGTCATCCCTTTCAAAGGGATTCTTTATAATACGGAAAAAATTGGGGGTTTGGCAGATGTTGCAACACCTCCGTATGATGTTATCTCTGAAGAGGAACAAATTAATTATCATAACAGGCATCCTCAGAATATAATTCGTCTTATTCTGGGCAATGAAACAGAATCAGATGATGAAAAAAACAACCGTTACACAAGAGCGGCCGCTTTTTTTAATGAATGGCTCACTTACGACGTGCTCGTTCAGGATAAGGCCCCGGCTTTTTACCTTTCTTCTGTTGAGTTTTCAATTGAAAAGAGGATGATCAGACGTTTTGGAATTATAGCTTGTGTAAGGCTTGAGCCATTTGAAAAAGGAATAATTCTCCCCCATGAAAAGACTTTTTCAAAGGTAAAATCGGAACAGCTTCAGCTTATGAAAGCTTGCCATGCCAATTTCAGCCAGGTTTTTTCACTTTTTTCCGGTAAAATCGATTCGCTGACCGTTCTTGAAAAATCAGCCTTGTCCGGAACCGCCCACTCAGATTTTACTGACGACAAAGGGCACAGGCATCTGCTCTGGAAGATAACCGATCCGGTTATTCAGGAAAATATTTCAAATGCTTATAAAGATAAAGTGCTTTATATAGCAGACGGGCACCACCGATATGAAGCAGCTCTTAATTACAGGGAATGGGCATCAAAAAATAATCCTGAGTTCTCAGAAAAGCATCCTGCAAACTTCATAATGATGTACTTATGCAGCATGGAAGACCCCGGATTGATAATACTACCGACCCATCGTCTGCTGACCGGGGTCATGGAATCAAATCTTTCCGGCTTTGAGCTTAAAGCTTCAAAGTACTTTGATATAACACAAATACCATTTGACCCCAAAACACCTGACAAGGCAACAAGAATGTTTGTCTCTGCATTAAGATCCGAATCCTTGACAAATAAAATTGGTGTTTTAATTAAAAACAGAAACATCTTTTATATATTATCACTTAAACAACAGGCTTTGGAAACGAATTATGGAAGCGAACTTCCTGAATCCCTGATGCGTCTCGATGTTACTGTCCTGACAAAGCTGATACTTCATGAGATTTTAAGATTCGATCAGACTGGTTTTGATAATGAGAAACTGATCACTTACACGAGCTCCGATAATGAGGCTATAGAACAAATATCTTCAGGGCAGTTCGATATAGCTTTTATTCTTAATTCCACAAAGATTGAGCAGGTACAAAAGATTGCCGGCGAAGGGCTGATAATGCCGAGTAAATCTACGTATTTTTACCCCAAGGTAATAACGGGGCAGGTTATAAATAAATTGTTCTGAGCAATAATCCAACCGGCTAGGGCATAAGCATTCTGTTAACTTCATCGGTATATGTGCCGTCATCACAATATATAACAAGTGGGGAAACGACTTTTGCTCCGGTGCGACCCCCTTTAATTCCCTCCACTATTACAAGCTTTGATTCTGAATTGCTTTTTGAATATATAAACCGGAAATGCTTTGGCTCAATCCCTGATAAGCGCATTTGTGTAACCATATCGGCTATACGCTCTGAAGGATAAATAATTATGAACCTTCCTGAAACGTGTAATAAACGGCTTGCGGCTTTAAGAATGTCTGTAAGAGTTACATCAATTTCGTGTCTCGCTACAGCCCGCTGATTATCGGAATTTACCCTCCCTGATTCGGCCTTTCTGTATGGCGGGTTACTCACAACAATGTCAAGAGGCCCGGAAATCATATCTGCTTTAAGATTTTTTATATCGGCGCATAAAATCTTAACTCTATCTTCAATATTATTATCCTTAACATTCAAGGCAGCAATATCAGCAAGACTTTTCTGTACCTCAACTCCATATATATTAATTTGAGGATTCCGGTATGCAAGTATCAGTGAAATGATTCCTGATCCTGTTCCGATATCAAGAATTCTATCCCCAGAGTTTGTTTTAATATGGCCCGCAAGAAGGACCGCATCTATTGAAAAACGGTATCCATTTTTATTCTGCTTAACACTTATATTACCATTGAAGAAAGTGTCAGTAGTAAGCAAATCCATAATCACACAGCTCCGATCCTGAATTTTATATCGCAAACAAGCTCTTTTCCAAGCGCATCATTTATTTTTGTTATCATATTTTTTTTATAGTATTGAAGTTCCTGTATCCAGACAGGACTGCTGACATAAACGATAAGCATTTTCCCCTTGAATCCTGCCGGTTTGCTATTATTTGCAATAGCCTCCCCGAATACATTCTTCCAGATAGAAAAAATGCTTACCAGTTCCAGATCAGAGTCAGTGCGGAACTTATTTAAGGCATCACCTAAGATATTGCCAATGTGCACAAAGTCATCCGTGGGTTTTTTTGTCTCTGCCATAAGTTCAGGTTATTTTGCTTGACTTGAATGGGTGCATAAGTTATTTAAAGATTAAGACTTATATGAAATCGTTGAAATCAACATTGACATTGACGGCTTCGTAAAAAGTCATTCTGCTGTGTTGCACTTCATCTTTCGTCATTGCAGCGTACCAGCAAGTACGCTTCATTCCTCAAGATTCGTGCGCCTTGCATAATAAGCTTTTTACTTTGCCATCTGAAATTCGGCTTTTTACGAGTTCATCGATATTACACCAAGAGATTTTTTAACATTTAGTATAACCGATTTTCAACAAGAAACATCTTGAACGTAAAAAATAAAGTGCACTGACTGACATTAAGAATATCAAACATAAGGGAAAATATCAATGAGTTGGGATTGGGAAAAGCTTAAAGAACAGCAACAGGGCAAAACAGGGGTTCCTCCTCAGATGGAGAATTTATTAAAAAAATTTCCAAAATTTAATCTGCCGGGGCTTCCGATCATAATTCTTATACTGTTTCTTTTGTATTTGGGATCATCCATGGTTTACACAATTGGAGTCGATGAGGTCGGAATCATTCAGCGATTCGGGAAATACATCAGGACCAGCCAGCCAGGCCTTAATTTCAAACTGCCTGCGACTATAGAAAAAATAACCAAGGTCAAAGTAAGACGTGTGTACAAGAAAGAATTCGGTTTTCGCTCGCTCAGAGTAGATGACAAACAACGTTTTTCATCTGAAAGCGAAAGTGATAACGTGGCTCTCATGCTGACAGGCGATCTTAATGTAGCCCTGGCTCCATGGATCGTTCATTACAGAATTAATGATCCATATAATTATTTATTTAAAATCAGGGAAGTTGATACTCTGCTTTCCGACATGTCCGAAGCTGCAATGCGGCTTATCATCGGTGACAGAAGCATTAATGAAGTCATCAGCAAACGCGGGGAAATAGCCGAAGAAGCCAAAGCTGTTCTTCAGGCTGAATTGGATAAATCAGAAGCCGGATTGAGCATCGTTACAATAGAAATGGAAAAAACAAATGTGCCTGAGCCTGTTCAGCAGTCATTTAATCAAGTAAATCAGGCTGTTCAGGAAAAGGAAAAGCTTATCTATCAGGCAAGGGAAGCATACAATAAGGCTTTACCGGAAGCAATGGGAGAGGCCGAAAGAACGATAAGAGTTGCCGAGGGATATGCTTTAGACAGAGTTAACCGCGCAAAGGGAGATGCAGCAAGGTTTGTTGCCTTATATCAGGAATACGCCAAGGCAAAGGATATCACCAAAAAAAGGATGTACCTTGAAATGTTAAAAGATATTTTACCGAAGCTTGGAAATAAGTACATAATTGACGCCAACCAGAAGAATGTTTTGCCTCTTCTTAATCTTGAAAAACAAATAGGTGCCATAAAAAATGAAAAATAGAGGTATTATTTTAATTTGTTGTATAATTGCGCTTTTGTTAATTACAGGCTCGGTCTTCATTGTTGATGAAACCGAACAGGTAATTATAACTCAGTTTGGAAAAGTCGTTGGTTCTCCAAAAAAAGAACCCGGGTTATATATTAAAATTCCTCTTATCCAGGAAGTAAACTATTTTCCTAAAAACCTTTTGCAATGGGATGGAAATCCAGGCCAGATACCGACTCTCGATAAAACATATATCTGGGTTGATACGTTCGCACGGTGGAAAATAGTTGACCCGGTAAAATTTTTTCAGACAGTAAATAACACTGTAAGCGCTCTAGCAAGACTGGATGATATTATCGACCCGGCAGTCAGAAATTTTATAACATCATACAGTCTTATTGAAACTGTTCGGAAAAGCGCAAGAGAACTGGACACATTTGAAGTAGGAATGATGGAAAGTAAAAAATACGAGTTTCAATCAACATTTGCCATCAAGACAGGAAGAGAATTGATAATGAAGGGCATTCTCGAGCAGGCCCAACCCAAGCTGGCGCAGTTTGGTATTGAGCTGGTAGATGTAAAAATCAAGCGGATCAATTATGTCACGGAGGTCAGGGACTCGGTATATGCCCGAATGATTGCAGAACGCAAACAAATAGCAGAAAAATTCCGGTCGGAAGGGCATGGTGAAGCTCAAAAAATAACCGGTGAAAAAGAACGCGATTTGAAACGAATAACTTCGGAGGCATATAGAAAGGCACAGGAACTGAAGGGTAAAGCAGATGCGGAAGCCACAAAGATATACGCCAAGGCCTTTGGAGTAGATCCATCTTTCTACTCTTTTATAAAGACTCTTGAAGTATATAATGAAGCTCTTGGCAAAGACACCTCTATTATCCTTTCAACAGATTCTGAGCTGTTCAAATATCTGAAGGGATATTAACCCTGAAACCAAAAAAAGCACCTGCACTGTTGTTTAAGATTGCAGGTGCTTTTTACAACATCACCATAAGAGGCTGCAGGTAGCTTTATTTACCTTTCCTTCTCTGATGTCGCGTACGGACCAGAAGCTTTTTATGCTTATGCTTTCTCATTTTTTTCCTTCGCTTTTTAACTACGCTACCCAACAGATCACCTCCTGTGTAATTTGTTTTCTGACTCGAAGTTGTTCTACTAACACCATTGATTATTATTTGTCCATGTTTTTTTCATGTTTTTGCATTTGACGGTTCTCAAATGCCGACATGTCTTTTAAAAGACAAGGCAGATTATATAACAATTGCTTATGTACAAATATATGAATTTCGAATAAGATATCAGAATGCTTAATCAGAAAGAAAATGATAACTTCAACAAAAAACAGATAAAAATCGTTAATCAAGCGGCTGAAATGGCTGAAGAACTTGTCAGTGATTATTACAAGTTATCTTCAAGTCAATGGCTTCGCCGGAGGTACGATATAAAAACACTGGCCGATCTTTTGCCGGAAGAGATAGTTAGCGGACCATTTGCCCAGATAATCAGATATAAAGCTCATCTTAAAGATTCCTGTCTCGGCTCATCTGCATATGATTTTTACAAAATTTGCCTGCAAGACAATTCTATTCTTGCCGCTATCCGTGATTTTAAGGCTATAAAACTTAGCCCTTTTACACTTTACATAATTACGCACGAACTTATTCACATAGTCAGATTCAGTGAATTTCTCCAGAACTTTAACGCATCCCATGAAGAAAAATTAGAGGAAGAAACAAGGGTTCACAACAGTACACATGAAATACTCAAATCTGTCAAATTACAAGGGCTTTCAAATGTTCTTAAATTTTACCACAAATGGTGCGTCCCTGTTGATGAATTTGATGAATTGCATTTGCAGGGCGCATAGCCGGTAAACAAAATCGGTTCATTTTCTTGACAACCTTGTTATGCTGACTATATTTAGCAGGACATGTTATATATAAGAAAAAATACTACGCATATATGCAGGTATTTTATGAAATTTGGGAGGGAATAGTTTATGCCCATTTACGAATATGAATGCACAAAATGTGGCGAAATTGAAGAAACTATACAAAAATTTTCGGATAAACCGCTTAATAAATGCAGGTTTTGTTCTGGAAAACTGCATAAACTGATATCTCATAATAGTTTTCAACTTAAAGGAAGTGGTTGGTATGTAACAGACTATTCAAGCAGATCTCAAAGCAGTTCTACTCCTCCAAAAAAAACCGGGGAAACATCCGATTCAAATAAATCTGATAAAAGCGCCGATAAAACTTCAGAATAGTCTGTTTTTTTAATAATTGATCTCAAAATAATCCGGTGCTTTATTATTAAATAATCCAATGCGATAATTTGTTAAAAAATTCCAAAGCATCCCTTTACAAACAGGAATGTGTGATTATAGTTTTCAAAAAAAGATTTGCGTATCTTAAATCAGACTTATTTAAGCAATTAATATCATTTGTTATCATTTTTGAAGGGGGGTGACTCCGGGCCGGGAGTAGTTAATGCGGTCATTGATAATCCGATTATTACGATAGACGATTTCTTTTAAAAATAACCAATTGCAATTCGAAAAACAAAAAGGAGAATCTACACCATGAAACTTAGACCATTACATGATCGTATTTTGGTACAGCGTGTTGAAGAAGTAACAACAACAAAGGGGGGAATTATCATTCCTGATACAGCCAAAGAAAAGCCGGCTGAAGGGAAAGTAATAGCTGTAGGAAACGGTAAGATCAACGAAGACGGCAAAAAAATCCCTCTGGACATTAAAAAGGGAGACAGTATCCTGTTCGGGAAATATTCCGGTACAGAGGTTAAGATCGAAGGCGATGAATATCTTATCATGAGGGAAGATGACGTGCTTGGAATAATCGAATAATTGTAATTTAATTGCGATAAACATATAAATGGAGGGTAGATCAAAATGGGTGCTAAAATTATTAAGTACAACATGAAAGCCCGCGAGGCAATGCTAAAGGGCGTGCAAACACTTGCCGATGCAGTAGTTGTAACTCTCGGCCCAAAAGGAAGAAATGTAGTTATTGACAAATCATGGGGATCACCAACTGTTACCAAAGATGGCGTAACGGTTGCCAAAGAGATCGAACTCGAAGATAAGTTCGAAAATATGGGCGCACAGATGGTGAAAGAGGTTGCCAGCAAAACAAGCGATATGGCTGGTGATGGAACAACCACCGCCACTGTTCTTGCCAGATGCATTTATGAAGAAGGGCAGAAACTTGTAGCCGCCGGCAATAATCCAATGGCAATAAAACGTGGTATTGACAAGGCCGTTGACGTGGCGGTTAAAGAACTCCACAGAATGAGCAAACCGACCAAGGATCAGCGCGAAATCGCACAGGTTGGTACAATATCCGCCAACAACGACGAGACTATCGGAAACATTATTGCCGAAGCAATGAACAAGGTTGGAAAAGAAGGCGTGATCACTGTTGAAGAAGCCAAAAGCATGGACACTACCCTTGAGGTTGTTGAAGGCATGCAGTTTGATCGCGGCTACCTTTCTCCGTACTTCGTAACAGATCCTGAAAAAATGACGGTTTCGCTTGATGATGCTTATATTCTCATCAAC
>JAHJQU010000162.1 GCA_018819005.1 Pseudomonadota bacterium
CGCGGCAAGCATCTCGCGGATAAGAACATACTCCTCTTCCAAGTCTTCATATGCTTTCCTGAAATCATCCCTCTTATTGGCATTCTTGAGGAATGCTTCATGGTCATGGGAAACCGGTTGATATTTCAAATCAGCCATTTTACACCTCCTTCATCCTTCTCCGGCTCCGGGCAATTTTAAGTTCTTTCTCCGGCGAAGTTCATGTTTGAAAAGTTATCAAATATGCTAACTTATGTCAACTGGTTTGAAACATTAGAATGTATCGGAAAAGAAGAAATTGAGAGGGTAGATGTAAAAATTGGAGCTTCCTGTGGGAGGCAACGGGGAATGTGCTTATTTGGATGTTTCCCTTGACATGATTTATGAACGAGTTTAGAATTCAGTTACTTATGTGAAAAAGGAGATAACTATGCCGACAAGTGCAAGCATTACGATGATGAAAATGATTGAATCTCTCCCGGAACCTTTGCAGGAGCGCGCTCTGGAGCATATGCAGCAATATATTGAGGATGTCAGAGACGAACTCAAGTGGAATGAAGCCTTTGGGAAGTCCCAGGATAAGCTTGTTACAGCTGCTCGACAGGTTCGGGAAGAGATCGTGCGGGGCAGAGCAACGCCAATGAATTTTGAGGATTTATGAAATCCAATACGCTGCCTTCCTTCTGGAAGACATACAGAAAGCTTGCCCCGGATACCCGAAAGCGCGCCAGAAAGACATACCGGCTCTGGGCCGAAGACTCCTTTCATCCCTCTCTGCGCTTCAAATGCATCAACCACGAGGAAGACATCTGGTCTGTCAGAATAACGTTAGGGGTCCGAGCGTTAGGCGTGCTCGATGGAGATACTGTTACGTGGTTTTGGATAGGAGATCACGATGATTATAAACGTTTCTTTGGATAAATAACACCATCCTTACGAAAGCTGCAACGGTCTGCAGCGAAATTACCGATTTCTGATCAAGGTCTCATATCCGCCAATACCTGTGGCGGACTGAATTCGGGAACTATTCCTTATCCGGAAGCTGTTTGTTCCTCACGAGTGTTCCGGTATATGAAACGATTCTTTGCCTCGTCAATCACTTTGACTTTTCGCATAAATAGTTATACTGTTTATAAAAAAGTTAAACAATGCTCGGTGTTCCCATGAAATCTGGGCTCCCGTTCCCAGGATTGAGTGCCGATTCACAGATTATGATTATACAGGAGGCCGATAATGGATAAAAACCAGATCATTTCAATTCTCAGGGAATATAAAAACAATTTCGCTGAAAAATACGGGATAATATCCATTGGTGTTTTTGGCTCTGTTGCCCGGGACCAAAGCAATGACGACAGCGATATTGACATTTGTATTAAAACGGTTTCACCTAATCCATTTTTTCTGGTGCACATAAAGGAGGATATAGAGAAACGGGTAAACCGAAGGGTTGATATTGTGCGTATTGGTAATAAAATGAACCCGGCTCTGAAAAGCAGGATCGAAAAGGATGGAGTTTATGTTTGATAAAGTTTGAGTTGTAATACTTAGACGTTTATCTCTATCCCTTCACGCCGGGCAACTTCAATAATTGTGCTCTCATCATCTGTCTTCCAACGCTTTAAGCCTACCGGGACAGGTTCTATCCGGTTGTCTGTGCGGGCAGCGGTTCTCCACAGCAAATTTATATCTTCGCGACTGTATTTTTCATCATAGCGGGATGATACCACCAGCAAATCTATATCACTCCATCGGTCTGTGCCCGGTTTTTGTGTACATGAACCGAATAATATGCCGTGCTGAACGGGAATACCAAGTTTAATAAGTTCGGTCAGGTATTTCTTAACCGACATTATAATTGATTCTTCAACCATTCAAATAATTCCTTCGTTCTTTGTTTCAGCATATCGGCTTCTTTACGGGATGGAACTGCTCCCCACACCTCAGGATAGCGCCCTTCTATGTTAAAAGGATTCATCTCCGCCAGCAGATCTATTTGCTTTTGTTCAAAAATAATTCCTGATAATTCAGCCAATCTCACAAGGTTATGTAATCTCGGAGCAACATCATTGATACTGCGGCAAATACGAGCCTTAAGAATTTTCTCCAGCGCCATATGGAGAAAGAAAAGTCCGTGACGGATTTTATCCGATTCAATGAGCTGTTTCGCAACCTCCCAGTCTTCTTCCGCTCCGTTTCGCCAGTATGAGATATGTTTAACAATATTTACCATTTGAATCCTTGTATACAGGGCGTAATATAGTAAACTATAATAAATCCATATCGTGCGGAAAGAATATGTATGATTGAAATTCTGGATATATTTTAATATTATTTAATATAATTTGTCAAAAGCTTTTATTCTGCCCCTCATCCCTCTCTTTGGATAATTCACGCTCGCCGCTACGAAAATTACCCCACGGTCTGCAGTATAGTTACCGATTTCAGGTCCAGGTCTCAGATCCGCCAATACCTGTGGCGGACCAAAATCGGTAACAAGGCGGAAAAGGGAAAATAAAAGAGGCCGGAGAGGGTTGCCCCTCCCCGGCCTCTTTGTTTTAAGAGCTTAAATCAAACAAAATTCATGTTCGATTAGAAGCTGAGTGAAAGACGGGTACCAAATTCGTACGGGTCGTTTTCGTTTTTGCCGTCTGCCGATACTGCATCGCCTGCAAACAAGTATGCGCCGACGACATCAAGGGTAAGGCCTTCAACAAGCTGGTATGTGACCTTAAGATCAGCTTCGATACCAAGATTTTTCTCGTTGAATTCATTGTCTTCCTTTAATCTTGCCCACCACAGATCTGCAGTTACCTTCAACTTGTCCATGGGCTTGAAACCTGCGCCAAGGTTTGCGGCAACAATATTGGTAACTTTGAAGCCGGTTGATCCAACACAATCTTGTTGATCAAAAATACCTCTGCCCAAAATTTCTGCCCAGTAATAGTATGTTGAACCTGTGGTGAAGAATCCGTTTATTTCTCCATCTGTCCAACCGTGTTCATCATCTCCTGTCGCATAAAATGCCTGGCCATGAATGTCTGCCTTGCCAAGGTCAAATTTTCCGCCTACTGCAAGAAGATATGTCGCAAGATCAAGGGTATCACCTCTTACAAAAGCTTTCTTTCTATCCGCAACTGTATATGCACTTTCAGGTACAGCCACAGTAGCACCGGCAGTGGTCAATGACACATCACCAAACTGCATAATACCGGTAGCCCACAATGAGAAGGCGCCCATCTCGGCATCAAAATCAACACCGAGCATACTAGCATTAACACTGTCAATCAGAGGTCCAAGAGTGTCAACCAGACCACCATCTTCTGCATGGAAAAATAAATAATAGGGTTTAATTTTAATGTCCTTGCTCAGAAAAATGATGGGTGCGAAAACATATGCTTCCGCATCCTGCTCATTTGCATCACGACCTACACCGCCTTCTTTAAGCTTCTGCCAGACAAATGGAAGATATAGACCATCGTTTACTTTATAGATGGCTTTCATGCCAATTCCGTCTTCATTGGATATGAATCCGCGGGCAAGGGTAAATCCCTGAGCGCCCACTTTGAAATTGACGGGGCCGACATTAAAATCGGCATATGAATTCTTGATTTCTATAGCAACACCGTCAGTTCCTACATCACCCCAGTTATTGTTCGATACGGCACCAACAACAGGATCACCGTCAACATTGGGTGCTGCGGCAGTATTACCCCAAACCGTATCCATCTCAAACTTGTTTACGAACTTCAGATTGTCGTTGATCTTTGCGGTGTAATAAAGCCTGGTTCTTGTATCAACCATTACACGATCTTTTGTCTCTCCGAGAACGCCATTATCGCCTTCAAAATTTCTCTGCTGGAAAAATCTTGTACGCCAGTAGCCGCCGAAGATGTTCTCAAGAGCAGATGCCGGCATCGCAAAGGCTACAACCAGCAAAACTGCAAGTGCTAAAACTGTAAATTTTTTCATCTAAATTCCTCCTTAACCTGATAAAATTAATTTAAACCAAACCTGATAAATTTGTTTTAAATACTGTATTGTATCTCTCTCCCGTCCCACCCCCTTTCATAACTGCCCAGATTTGCCTGAAAATAAGGCTTTTTTCCAATAACAGCATGGATTTTAAATGTCAAGCATAAAATGCAGGCGTAAGGTTTTTAGACAGGATTAACAGGATGGACAGGATGTTGCCTGCCGGCCGGAAGTCCGCCTCGGCGGACAATAAGTCATCGTACAGCTGAGTGAGAGGATCACTTTTACGCTTGACGTAAAACATAATAGAGTATATTGTCAAATTATGATTCGATCGTTTGCCTGCAAGCACACCGAAAAACTCTACTATGGTGGGAGGGA
>JAHJQU010000163.1 GCA_018819005.1 Pseudomonadota bacterium
ACTGATGGACTCGTAAAAAGATAATTTTTCACACGAAGGCACAAAGTCACGAAGAAAAGCCTATTGAAAACATTCAGGTTGTTCTTTGTGTTCTCCGTGATCTTTGTGTGAGAATGACTTTTTACGAAGCCATCATGACTAATAAAATTCTTTTATCTGTTCCACCACATAACCCTGCATATCCTCTGTAAGTTCCGGGTATATTGGAAGAGCTATCGTATTCAGGGCAGCATTCTCGGAAACCGGCATATCCCCGTTTATGTAACCAAGATACGAAAAACATTCCTGGAGATGAAGAGGAACGGGGTAATAAACCTCTGTGCCTATTCCGGCATCGGTCAAATGATTTCTAAGTTCGTCCCTTTTTTCCGAAACCTGTATAATAAACTGATTATATATGTGGCGGCTCTCCCTTTCGGCGGGAAGCCTGATGTTTTCCGAAAGACCGGCTTCTTCAAAAAGCTTCCTGTACCTTTCCGCGTTCTTCTGCCTCGCCCTTGTCCACTCGTCAAGATACTTAAGCTTTACAGAAACAATCGCAGCCTGCAGCGCATCAAGCCTGAAGTTACCTCCGATATATTTGTGATAATATTTGGGATAAGAACCGTGAACCCTCAGAATATCAAGTTTTTCATAAAAGGTGTCCGCATTGGCAGTAACAATTCCACCATCCCCGAATGCCCCGAGATTTTTTGAAGGGAAAAAAGAAAAACAGCCGAAATGGCCCATGGAACCTGCGCGCCTTCCCTTGTATTCGGAGCCGATTGCCTGGGCAGCATCCTCAATAATCAGGAGATTAAACTTTTTCGCAAGCTCAAGAACAGGATCCATATCGGCGCACTGACCGTAGAGATGTACCGGCATTATGGCCTTCAGGGCAGAGCGCTCAGAGGCATTCATGGAGCATACGGCTTCTGATATTTTTTCCGGGGATATGTTGTAGGTATCCGGATCGATATCAACAAACACCGGCTTTGCTCCGACACGGGCAATCGATCCTGCCGTCGCAAAAAACGTGTATGGAGAAGTTATAACGCTGTCTCCGGGTCCTATTCCCGCTGCCATAAGTGAAATAATAAGCGCGTCTGTTCCGGATGATACTCCAATGGCATGCTTTACAGAGCAGTAAGTGGCTATCTCCTGCTCCAGTTTTTTTACATGCGGCCCGAGTATGAAATACTGGCTCTCAAAGATTTCGCTCGTCACGCTAAGAATTTCATCTTTTATCGTTTCATACTGACTTTTCAAATCAAGAAGAGGTACTTTCATAATTACTGTTCCCCGGTTGCCGAAGGTCCGCCTAAGGCGGAGTTTATGGTTTATAAAAACAGAATATCGAATTTCGGACATCGAATAAAATAAAGGGGTCAAGTGAAATCCCCTGATCCCCGGCTACTGATCCCTGGGCCCTGATTACTTCCCTGTCTCCACACAGACAACTTCGGCAGGATTATCCCCGGAATTCAAAATGGCGGTAAATCCTTTTGAGGAAATTAAAACAGCTTTCCCTCTTCCAAGCGACCTTAATCCCCTCCCTGTGTCTGCCTTTACCGTGCCGCTCACTACAACAAGCTGCTTGATAAAGGCGGCCGAATTTTTCATCCTGTACATTGAACCGGGATATATGACAAGGCTTGTGACCTTAAAATCATCTTTCTGCTCAAGCAGGGTAATGCTTCCCCACGGATAATGAATCGTCCTGTGCTGCTGGTATTCCTTCCGTTTGTTCTGCTTGAGCGTTGCGACAATGTTTTTGACATCTCTGCTGTTTTCGATATCCGAAACAAAAACGGAATCGGGAGTATCAACAACAACCATGTTGTCAAGCCGGTTCACGGCTATAAGCCTCTGGCGTCCCATGATGAAGCAGTTTGTGGTGTTTTCAGCCACAACATCTCCGTCTATCACATTATTTTTTTCGTCCTTGGGAAGAAAGTCATAAAGCGATTTCCATGATCCGATATCACTCCATCCGAAATCGGAAGGCAGCACCACCCCTTTCTTTGTATTCTCCATTATGGCGACATCTATAGATATATTATCCAGCTTTTCATATCTTTTTTTCGTGAGAAGGCTTCTTTTTGCATTGATCTCCATCATCATGTCAAGAAGAACAGGCTGGAATTTTTTGAACTCTTCAAGCATGACACCGGCCCTGAAGGCAAACATGCCGCTGTTCCAGTAAAAATTGCCTGCTTCAAGATACCTTTCGGCGGTTTTTTTATCCGGCTTTTCAACAAATCTTTTAATTATACAGGCTCCGGAGGAGACAGCCCGGCCTCCTTCTATATAGCCGTATCCGGTTTCCGGATAATTGGGCTTTATCCCGAATGTCACGATATAATTTTCTTCCGCCAGTTTTATGGCGGATTTGAGCTTGTCGTGAAAAAGGGGAATATTCCTTATTACATGGTCTGCCGGAAAGATGCAGAGAACGGCATCCTTCTCTTTTTTCAGAACGTCAAGCATGGCAAGCAGAATGGCCGGGGCGGTATTTCTCCCGCACGGCTCGCATATGATCTTCCCGTCCGGCTGAATACCGATTCCATTCATATGCCTTGCAGTTTCATGAAAATGCTCTTTCGCGCATACTATTCTGACCCTGTTAACATCAAGAACCGGCTCAAGCCTCTTCATTGTACTCTGGACAAGGGAATAATCTCCGATAAATTTTACAAGCTGCTTGGGATAAAGCTCCCTCGAAACCGGCCACAGGCGGGTGCCGGTTCCTCCCGCAAGAAGCACGGGATAGACATTATGCTCTGCTTTTGACATGTTCCGTGTATCCCTTCCCGTTCTTTCTTTTATGATTGTTGTTTGCCTGATAGGAGCGTCCGGCAGGCGTGCAGACAGTTTCAACCGCACCGTAACCCAGAAGATCCTTGACTTCCCTTCTCAGCAAAGAGCCTGCCTTGATTCTGATTGTATCTGGAAGAGCTATTATTACATCCGTTTTACCCGGATCTCTTAAATGAATGAAACCGGGGCTCGAACCGGGGTATTTCATAAAAATATTTTTAAGCTTTATCAGAGAATCCCTGTCGGATCTCCTTATATCAATATTGAAATGAACTTCGTCCGTCCATGTCTCTTCCGCTTTCTCAAAATGAACAATCGTATCGGCAAGGACTTTGAGTGATTTTTCATCCTTCTGCACCTTTCCCTGGACAATAACAGGATTCTCACCGGCAAGAAGACTGCTCACTAAAGCATAAACGGAAGGAAAAACGGTTGTTTCAATGGTGCCGTTCATATCTTCCGTAACAACATACGCCATGGAATCCCCTTTCCTTGTCCTGATGATTCTCGAGTTTATGATGATTCCGCCGAATCTTGCTATTTCACCGTCTTTCATATCTTTGATGGAAATAGAATCGGTGTTTGTATATCTTGCAAGCAATTCTTCATATTTGTTCAGCGGGTGCCCCGTGATATAAAAACCGAGATATTCCTTTTCGAAGACAAGGAGTTCCTTTTCATCCCATTCATCAATTTCAGGCATACGAGGGATATCGGGATGGATTTCATTCTCTTTAGGAGCGCCGAAGAGGCCGATCTGAGGGCTGTTTTTTTCCCTCTGAACCCTCTGTCCGTATTCAACGGCATCATCAAGAACAGCCGTCATCCTTGAACGGTAGTCTCCTGTGGAATCGAAGGCGCCGCACTTTATGAGACTCTCAACAACACGCTTGTTTACTTTTTTTAAATCCACACGCTCGCAAAAGTCAAAAATGGAAGAGAACTTTTTTTCGTTTCTTGCTTCGATGACCGCCTCAATTGCGCCCTCCCCGACATTTTTTACCGCCACGAGACCGAATCTTATCTTCTGCCCGCTAACGGAAAATTCCCTCTCGCTTTCATTTATATCCGGAGGAAGAACCTGTATCCCTTGACTGCCGCATTCGGCAATGTACTTTACCACGCTGTCGGTGGAGTTCATTTCACTTGTAAGAAGCGAAGCCATAAACTCAACAGGATAGTGAGCCTTCAGGTATGCCGTCTGGTAAGCAATAAGGGCGTATGCCGCGCTGTGAGACTTGTTGAATCCGTAACCGCCGAATTTGTCGATGAGGGAAAAAAGCCTGTCGGCCTCTTCCTTCAAAACGCCGTTTGCCGTGGCCCCCTTTACGAACCGCTCTCTCTGGGAAGCCATAATCTCCGTTATCTTCTTGCCCATTGCCTTGCGGAGATCGTCTGCTTCAGCCATGGAATACCCTGCAAGCACGCTCGCGATCTTCATTACCTGTTCCTGATATACAATAACCCCGTATGTCTCCTTCAGGATAGGCTCGAGCTGCGGGACAGAATATTCCACCGATCTCCTGCCGTGTTTTCTCTCCACATAATCATCGATCATCCCACTCTCAAGGGGACCGGGCCTGTACAGGGCGACAAGCGCCGTAATATCTTCGAAGTTTTCGGGCATAACCCTTTTGAGCAGATCCTTCATTCCCTTGCTTTCAAGCTGAAATACCCCCGTGGTATCTCCTGCCGAAAGAAGCCGGTACGTCTGTTCATCATCAAGTTTCAGGTTCGCAATATCGGGAGGGGTTTGACCAAGTCCTGAAATGATGGAAAGCGCTTTTTCTATAACCGTTAGGTTGCGAAGTCCCAGAAAATCAAATTTAACAAGACCGATCTTTTCAACCCTTTTCATATCGAACTGAGTTACGAATTCACCGTTCTTGCCCCTGTATAGCGGAAGGTATTCTTCAAGGGGTTTGTCCGCAATTACAACGCCTGCCGCGTGTGTTGATGCGTGACGGGGAAGCCCTTCAAGCGTCCGGCAAACGCTTATCAGCTCGGCAATATCCGGCCTGTTTTCAGCCAGCTCCTCAATTCTCGGCTCCTGCTTTAAGGCATCATCCAGACTTATCTTCACTACATCAGGAATCAGCTTGGCTATTTCATCAACTTCACGCAGGGGAATACCAAGCGCGCGACCGACATCCCTTATAACGGCCCTCGGTTTCATTGAACCGAAGGTGGTAATCTGCGCAACCCTGTCTTCACCATATTTATCAACGACATATTTTAAAACCTTTTCACGGCCGTTTATGCAGAAGTCAACATCTATATCGGGCATGCTCTTTCTGGCAGG
>JAHJQU010000164.1 GCA_018819005.1 Pseudomonadota bacterium
AGTTTTAAAAATCAGCTATTCCCCCGGTAAATTTTTTTCCGCAAATCTTGATAAAGCCTCAAAAGAAAATGAGCACAACGCGGTTTTAATAGAAACGGATACGGGGAAAAAAATTTGTATGGTACAGATTGCCGGACTTATCGCAAGACGGATAATATGCAGATTGAAAGAAGGAGATGTTATATCAAGGGGTGATCGGTTCGGTATTATCTGTTTCGGATCACGGCTTGATGTTTATCTTCCGTCCGATGCGAAAACATGTGTCCAGTTAGGAAGCAGGGTAAAGGCTGGTGAAACCATTTTAGGTTACATTAAAAATGACAAAAAAATATAATATAGCTGTAATACCCGGTGACGGCACCGGGCCTGAAGTTGTTGCCGAAGGGATTAAGGTGCTTGATGCTGTTTCAATGAAGAGTAATTTCAGGCTTTCTTATCAGAATTTCAATCTGGGCGGAGAGCATTATAAAAATACAGGTGAACTGGTTAATGATACTGTTTTTGAATCATTGTCCAGATCGGATGCCATATATCTTGGCGCAATCGGCCATCCGGATGTAAAGCCGGGAATTCTTGAGAAGGGTATTCTATTAAAATTAAGATTCCATTTTGATCAGTATATCAATTTAAGACCCGTTAAACTGTACGAAGGTGTTGAGACTCCACTGAAGAATAAGGGGCCGGAACATATAGACTTTGTGGTTATTCGTGAAAATACTGAAGGTCTGTACACCGGCGCCGGCGGATTTCTAAAAAAAGGCACACCTGATGAGGTTGCGATTCAGGAGTCGATTAATACCCGTAAAGGTGTCGAAAGATGCATACGGTATGCCTTTGAATACTGCCGGAAAAGAAACAAAAGAAAGAAACTGACACTGTGCGGCAAGACAAATGTGCTTACATACGCTTTTGATCTCTGGGAACGCACCTTCATGGATGTTGCGAAGGAGTATCCCGATATCAAAACCGATTACGCAAATGTTGATGCGATTTGTATGTGGATGGTAAAAAATCCGGAATGGTTTGATGTCATAGTTACGGATAATATGTTCGGTGATATAATTTCAGACCTTGCCGCAATGATACAAGGGGGTATGGGGATTGCTGCCGGTGCGAACATAAACCCTTCAGGGGTTTCAATGTTTGAGCCTATAGGCGGATCTGCCCCAAAGTACACAGGAAAGCATGTTATAAACCCTATAGCCACCATCCTTGCTGCCCAGATAATGCTTGAAACAATAGGGGAACAGAAAGCAGCCGCAAAGATAGAAGATGCGGTAAAAAAGGTTCTTCGCGATGATTTAAAGGATGTTGCTGCCGGTAAAATGGGATATACTACACAGGAAGTCGGGGATCTCGTTAAGAAATATATAGTGAATAGTGAATAGTAGATAGTGGATCGTGGGTCGATCAACGAACTACGATCAACGAACGACGAACAAACAACCTGATTCAAAGGATGAATTGACATGTCTAAGAAAAAATTTAATGTAGCTGTTGCAGGGGCGACGGGGGCGGTAGGGAACCAGATGATAGAATGCCTAGAAGAGAGGAATTTCCCCGTCAAATCCATTAAATTTTTGGCTTCGAGCCGATCAGCCGGACGGACTCTTCGTTTCAGAGGCGATTCTGTACCCGTGGAAGAGATGACCAAAAAATCATTCAAAGGAGTGGATATAGCTCTGTTTTCGGCCGGTGGTGGTACGAGTCTTGAGTTTTCGCCGATGGCGGCAAAGGCCGGGTGTGTGGTTATCGACAATTCAAGCGCGTGGAGAATGGACCCGGATGTTCCGCTCGTGGTTCCGGAAGTCAACCCACACGCTGTAGCGGATTATAAAAAGAAAGGAATAATCGCTAACCCTAACTGTTCCACAATACAAATGGTCGTTGCTTTGAACCCCATCCATAAAAAGTGCGGTATAAGGAGAATTGTCGTTTCAACATATCAGGCAGTTTCAGGCACGGGTAAAAAGGCTATTCATGAGCTTTACGATCAGACAAGAGCAATGATCAATTTTCTTGATTATAAAAAAAATGTATATCCCCACAGGATAGCATTCAATTGCCTTCCGCATATAGACGTATTTCTTGATAACGGCTATACCAAGGAAGAAATGAAGATGGTACATGAGACACGGAAGATAATGGAAGACAACAGTATCGGAGTCACCGCAACTACTGTCCGGGTTCCTGTGTTTTTCGGTCATTCCGAGTCTGTAAATATTGAGACAGAGAAACATATTTCGGCTGAAGATGTAAAGCTTCTCCTTCAAAATGCGCCCGGCGTGAAAGTTGTAGATGATGTCCGTAATAATATTTACCCTCTTCCTATTGATGGGGCAGGGCAGGATTTAACACTGGTGGGCCGCATACGTCAGGATGAATCAATTAAAAATGGTATCAATATGTGGGTGGTAGCCGATAATATCCGAAAAGGCGCCGCCACAAACGCTGTTCAGATAGCGGAAATTCTGGCAGAGAAATATTTATAGGGGTCAGAGGTCAGGTGCCAGGGATCAGGGGCCAGGCAGAAGGCAAGAGGCTATAGGATCAAGGGAAAACCAGTGATCAGTAATCAGTGATCGTGGATCTGAAAAGCCGTGAATCGTAGATCGTAGATAGTGAATCGAAAAACGAACAACGATCTACGAACAACGATTCACGATTCACGTAAGACGTTAAATCAGGAGTGTAGAGTTGGAAAGAATTCCCATTACAAAAGAAGGTTATGAAGCTCTTAAGAATGAGCTTGAATATTTAAAGAAAGTTGAAAGACCTGCGAATATCAAATCAATCGAGGAAGCCAGGGCTCACGGCGATCTTTCTGAAAATGCCGAATTTGCGGCTGCCAAAGAACGCCAAGCATATCTGCAATGCCGCATTGGC
>JAHJQU010000013.1 GCA_018819005.1 Pseudomonadota bacterium
ATTATAGAGAAAAAAGTTGGTCAGCCGCTTAACGAAAACAATAAAAAAATAATCGTATTTACGGCCTTTGCCGATACCGCCCTCTACCTTTACCAGTGCCTGAAAGGCTGGATTCAAAATGATCTTGGATTGAACATTGCCTTGTAGCTGGAAGCTTCACTCATACCACATTCGGGAGAAACGAATATTCCAATATTCTTTCAAACTTTTCGCCCATAGCAAAGAACCGTGAAAAAATGAAATTCATGCCGCAGGAAGGCGAAATTGATATCCTGATTGCTACAGACTGCATCAGCGAAGGGCAGAACCTTCAGGACTGCGATTATTTAATCAATTACGACATTCACTGGAATCCTGTTCGCATCATTCAGCGGTTTGGGCGTATCGACAGAATAGGAAGCAGGAACACCCGGATTCAACTTGTAAATTTCTGGCCGATAAAAGACCTTGATAACTACATCACCTGAAAGAGCGCGTTGAAGCACGCATGGCGCTGGTGGATGTCACCGCCACCGGGGAAGACAATATCTTAAACACAGCTCAGATTGAAGAACTGATTGAAGAAGATCTGAAGTTTAGAAACCGGCAGTTGAAAAAATTGAAAGACGAGGTGCTCGATCTGGAAGATATGAGTGAAAGCATCTCTCTTACTGATTTTACTCTTGATGATTTCAGAATTGAGCTGATGAACTTCATGGAGAACAACAGAAAGAAACTGCAGGAAGCTCCATTCGGCTTATATGCTGTAGTGCCTTCGCCTTCAGGGACAAATTCACATCATCTCGAATCGAACCGCTTTTCTGCAGCGGAAAAAGAGATAATAAAGCCGGGCGTGGTTTACTGCCTGAAACAAAAAGGTGATACCGGCGGCAATGAAGAGATAAACCCCCTTCAGCCTTATTTTCTGGTTTACATCCGCGAAGACGGCGTAGTCCGTTTCAATTACACCAACGCAAAGCAGATTCTGGAAATCTATCGCCTGATGTGCCAGGGCAGGAAGGAACCTTTTGAAGACCTTTGCGGGATGTTTAATGCCGAAACAAACCAGGGAAAAGATATGGAGAGATATACTGAACTGCTTCGTCAGGCCATTGACGAAATTTGTCGTGTATTTAAAAAGCGCAGCGCCCAGAAGCTGACCTCCGACCGGGGTGCCTTGCTGATACCAAAATCAAAACAGATAAATGATATGAATAATTTTGAGCTGGTTACCTGGCTGGTTATTAAATGAGGTTTAAATCGCAATCCGTAGATTCAAATGGGCAAGCTTTAAGATCACAGATTGTGACCTTAAAGAAGGGGCATGGACAACACAGTAAATATCTGCCTTTTGCCTTAAAACAAATAATAAATCAGGAAAAAGACCCCCGTAAACCTATTGGTTTTAAAACTGTAAAATAATTTATGTCAACTGTCGTCAAACAACATATAAGCGAATCCATCCAGGCATTTGCTAAGGGCAATCTTACCGAAAACGCCCTCAATCTTTTCAAAACTCTTGGCTACAACACCGAACGCCAGTCACCGCTCGACAAACCGAGCCGTGAAGCTTTTAAAGAATCGTACATTGACCCTGATTCAAAATTCAATGAAGAGAAAGCCCTGTTTGAGGACTGGGAATTTATTGACCTGCTTTTTCAATTGTCCAAAGAAGAACTGAATTTTGACAAAACTCTTTTTAAAAAGGAAGTGAAAACAAAACTGCCTGATGGTAAAGAAGACAGGACAATTATGGAAACATACTTGTTCTTTGCCATTGAACTCCGTAAGGACCAATATTCAAGAACCGAACTGAGCCGCATCACCCGCGAAGTGAACCGCCTGTTTCCCATGCCGGTAATGATTCTTTTTAAGACCGGTGCCTGTCTTACATTATCCGTTATCAATCGCCGGCTGAATAAAAAAGATGATAGCAAAGATGTTCTAAGAAAAGTCACCCTCATCAAAGACATCCGCATCGAAAACCCCCACCGGGCACATATTGAAATTCTGCTTGACCTTTCATTTGATGAGCTCTCGCGCAAACGCGGCTTCACCAACTTTGTAGAACTACATAATGCCTGGCAGAAAACGCTGGACACCAAAGAGCTGAACAAGCGATTCTATCAGGAACTTTCTTGTTGGTACTTCTGGGCGATGGATCATGTGTCTTTCCCGGATGATATCGAAAAAAACAGTGATATACGCAATTCCACAAGCCTGATCCGGCTCATCACGCGGATTATATTTATCTGGTTTATAAAGGAAAAGGGGCTTGTGCCGGAGACGTTCTTTGATCGTAGAGAACTTAGCCGCATCCTGAAAGAGTTTGCCGGGAACAAAGCATCGCACAGCTATTATCATGCCATTCTTCAAAACCTTTTTTTTGGCACGCTCAATCAGAAGATGAATGAGCGCGGCTTTGCTAAAGAAGGCTCGTTTCAGGGCAAAAACCCCTATTACGGCATCAAAAACCTTTATCGCTATGCCGATCTCTTTACCGTCAACCCCAAAGATGCAATTAGTCTGTTTAAAGATACACCGTTTTTAAACGGTGGACTTTTTGACTGCCTTGACAAAGAGGACGAAGACGGCAAGGTGCTATACAGCGACGGCTTTTCCCGCAATCCGAAGAAACAGGCGATTGTACCTGACATTCTGTTCTTCGGACCAGAGCAGGAATATGATTTAAATCCCGTCTATGGAACGAAAAACAAACGCTATAAAGTCAAAGGGCTGATCGAAATTCTGTCCGGCTATAAGTTTACCATTGCCGAAAACACGCCCATCGAAGAAGAAGTTGCCCTCGACCCGGAGCTGCTCGGCAAAGTATTTGAAAACCTGCTTGCCAGTTACAACCCGGAAACAAAGACCACTGCCCGCAAGCAGACCGGAAGTTTTTATACACCGCGTGAAATCGTTAATTATATGGTGGATGAATCTCTGAAAGCCTATCTCAAGCAGGCGCTTTCAGATAAAGTCGGTATCAAAGCCGAAGATGCCGAAACCGGACTGGAGATTCTTTTTTCTTATACCGAAAAGGAGCATGCGTTTACCCAAGATGAAACCAGCGCGCTCATTCAAGCCATAGACACCTGCAAAATCCTTGACCCTGCCTGCGGTTCGGGCGCTTTCCCCATGGGCATTCTCCATAAACTGGTACACATCCTTCACAAGCTCGATCCAAAGAACGAGCAATGGAAAGAACGGCAAATTCAGAAAGCCCGCCTGATGGATGATCCTGCCATCCGCGAGAAGCTGATCGCCGATATAGAATCTGCCTTTGAAAACAATGAACTCGACTATGGCCGCAAGCTCTATCTGATTGAAAACTGTATCTATGGCGTGGATATCCAGCCGATTGCCGTGCAGATTGCCAAGTTGCGTTTTTTTATCTCGCTGGTTGTAGAGCAGAGCAAGCAGCCTGGGGAAGAGAACCTTGGTATCCGCAGCCTGCCGAATCTCGAGACCAAATTTGTGGCGGCCAATACGCTCATCGGTCTGGATAAGCCCAAACAAATGCTGATTCAGAACCCGCAAATAAAAAGCCTCGAAGATGAACTGAAAGACTTACGCCATCAGTATTTCAGTGCCAAAACCAGAAAAGAAAAACTGGATTGCCAGAGAAAAGACAAAGAACTGCGGAAAAGAATATCCACACTTTTGATTAAAGACGGCTGGGATAATAAAACCGCCCGGCAGGTGGCAGCCTTTGACCCGTATGACCAGAATGCCAGCAGCCCGTTCTTTGATTCTGGGTGGATGTTTGGATTGAAGACTGAAAAGGCGGGAGAAGGGGTTTTCGATGTAGTAATCGGGAATCCTCCGTATAAAATCTTAACAGAGAACAATACTGATAGCGTTTCGTTAAAATATTTTTTAGGAAGATATAAATCCATACAAGGTTCTTATTCAAAAAATTTGTTTACTCTTTTTATTGAAAATGCGTTTGCGATTCTTGCAAAAAACGCTACGCTATCTTTTATAGTTCCTGAAGGATTATTCAAAACAAGAAGTTATTCTGGATGTGTCGAGGAGATTGATAAAAATGGATATATTAAATCTATTGTGACATTTACAGAATATGTTTTTGAAAATGCTGTAACAGGAAATTTGATTTTTGTTTTTTCCAACAACCATAAGGGAGTTACAGAAAATTATCATTTTAGTGAATCATTTGAATTAAAAATAATAACAAATAATGAGAACCCTATACTGCCTAAAATTGTTAATGGTACTCAACCATTGAGTGAAATAGCAATTGCATTCAAGGGAATGGTAGTCAAAGACAGGGACTTGGTTCTTTCTATCAATAATGAAGGAAAGAAAAACATATTTTTACTTGGGAAAAACATTTCTAAGTGGGTGATAGAATCGAAGTATTATACAAACTATGAAGAATTAGTAATAATCGGTGGAACAAAAAAAATTGAGAAGCATAATCATTACCCGAGAATACTAGTTAGAAGAACGGGCAATACTTTGTGTTGCGCATTTTTAACTGAAAAAGCATTAACAGAGAGCACTTTATATTCTTGCTGGTGTGTTTCTCATAAAATTAAAGATAAAGTATTACTTGGCTTATTAAATTCAAAACTTCTAAATTATTATAGTCAGGAACTTTTCATAACAAATCAACAAGGTTTTCCGCAAATTCTTATGACCGACTTGGAATTGTTACCAATAAAGATTCCAAACAATCAATTTCAAGGAATATTTTCAAGCATAGTTGATACTGTTTTACAAACAAGAAATTCCTTCTTTGAATGCCTCATAGACGCCATGGTTTATGAACTCTACTTCACCGACGAAATCAAAGCAGCCGATGCAGAGGTGTTGAAGCATTTGACTAATCTGCCGGAACTAAAAAATGACTGGAACGATGAGCAAAAACTGCAGACCATCGCGAAAGTGCATCAAGAGCTTTCCGATCCGGCGCATCCGGTATCCATCGCTATGGAAAAAATGAAAACCGTTCCGGAAGTCCAGATTATCGAAGGCTTACCCTGTTGAAACGATAGGTTATAATGGGGATGGAGACTAAATGTATAGTATCAGCCACAACGGGTATGTTTAAATATGGCTATAAAATCAGAAAGCGAAATGAAACAAGAAGTCAGGAAACTATCACTGTACAATGTGGAATATTATCTGGCTTTGGGGAAAAAGGCTAAAGCCTTAAAAGCCCTTGATAGAGTAATAGAAGAAGATGATATGCCATTGTTCAGAAGTAATGCCGAATATCAGGAAGATCGGCGCATTGCCTGGCTTTACCGAATTGATCTGCTTCGTGAGTGGGGAAGATTTTCAGAGGCTTTGGCATGGTCATGTCTTGAATGTGAACTGAATCCTGAAAACGTTGCGGCGCAGGCATTAAAAGAACGACTCAAGAGAATGCTTCATCTTGGTAGTAATTATTTGAAATATCCTTTGCATAGTTCATCTCGAAAGCCGAATGAAGGGCTATGGAAAGGAGTGGCTGGAATGCGTGAGATCAAGGTTATTCTTGAGCGTGATGTTCTTCTTCCTCTGCAAGAGCCTGAATTATATCAGCGATACAGAGTAAGCCTCCCTAACGGCATATTGTTTTATGGTCCGCCGGGGTGTGGAAAAACATTTATTGCCAGAAAATTAGCCGATATTTTGAAATTTGAGTTCATTGAGATCAAACCATCCGATTTAGCGAGTATATATGTGCATGGGGGTCAGGAAAAAATTGGAGCTCTTTTTGAAGAGGCGCGCAAAAAAGCGCCTACTCTTGTTTTTTTCGACGAGCTTGATGCTCTGGTACCAGATCGGGGCGACAACTCCATCAGCCATCATTATTCGGCAGAAGTAAATGAGTTTCTCTCCCAATTAAACGAATGCTGGAAGTCAAGGATTTTGGTAATCGGAGCCACTAACCTTTTGAATAAAATAGATCCGGCTATCCGACGTCCTGGGCGAATGGATAAAAAGGTTTTTATCGGTCCGCCCGACCTCGAAGCAAGAATTGAACTCCTTAAATTTTATATGGAAAATCGCCCTCAGGAAACTATAGGTATGTTAAAGATGGCTGAATCATGCGATTTGTATACATCTGCTGAACTTGAGCAAGTAATTAATGAAGCGGCTAAATTTGCTCTGGAAGAACGCCGGACTATTAATGAAGCCGATATCTTAAAAGCAATAAAGGATACTCCACGAAGTCTTAACAAGGAAGAAATAGAAAAATGCAAAAAAGCCGTCTGATTGATCTCTATTTCCAAAAAATATCGACGCTTAAAATTGGAGGCTATTATGGCTAATTTCGAACCTAAAGGTAAAGCACAAAAATCTTTTTATCTTCTGAAAAATCTTGGAAACCAAATAGATTTCATAACAACAAAGGTGTTAAAGATTATTTCAGAGAATATTC
>JAHJQU010000165.1 GCA_018819005.1 Pseudomonadota bacterium
ACTTTAAAAATATGGACAGTTTAAAACCGTCGGAAACAGTAAAAGAACTCGATAAGTATATAATCGGCCAGGACAAGGCCAAGAGGTCTGTCGCGATAGCCTTGAGAAACAGATGGCGAAGGCAGCAGGTGCCGGAAGATCTCAGGGATGAAATTGCTCCAAAGAATATAATACTTATAGGCCCGACCGGTGTCGGGAAAACCGAGATAGCGAGAAGATTGTCGAAGCTTACCGATTCGCCTTTCAACAAAGTTGAGGCTTCCAAGTTTACGGAAGTCGGATATGTGGGGCGTGATGTCGAATCCATGGTAAGGGACCTTGTTGAATTAACCGTAAACGCGGTCAGGTCAAAAGAACAGGAGGATGTAAAGGAGAAGGCTTTCGGACTTGCCGAGGAGAGAATGCTCGATATCCTGCTCCCGAAATCAGGCAACCGGCAGGCCGACAAAAGAGATGAATCATCCGAAACCGGGTTGGAACTTGTAACTTCTGAAACTGAAGAGCCGCCCTCAACAAGAAGCAAGCTGCGTACCATGCTTCGTGACGGAAAACTTGATAACAGGATTATTGATATTGACGTTTCAGAAAGGCAGATGCCTGTTGTAGAGGTTTTTTCCACCCTTGGAATGGAAGAGATGGGAATAAACTTTAAAGAGATGCTTGGCGGGCTTATGCCCAAGTCCACCAGAAAGCGGAAGGTAAATGTTTCTGAAGCTATGGAAATACTGGCCCAGGAAGAATCTCAGAGGCTTGTGGACATGGACAAGGTTGTCAAAAGTGCGATAGTAAAAGTTGAGCAGTCGGGCATTATTTTTATAGATGAAATAGATAAGGTCGTCGGAAAAGACAGAGGAACCGGTCCCGATATTTCAAGAGAAGGCGTTCAGAGGGATCTGCTTCCTATTGTTGAAGGGAGCGTCGTTACAACAAAGTATGGTTCTGTCAGGACGGATCACATTCTTTTTATTGCTTCGGGAGCGTTTCATTCGGTTAAGCCATCGGATCTTATTCCTGAACTTCAGGGGCGTTTCCCTATAAGAGTTGAGCTTAATTCGCTCGGGCAGAAAGAATTTGTAAGAATTCTGACCGAACCGAAAAACGCCCTGCTTATCCAGTACACTGCCATGCTGAAAACAGAAGGTGTTAACATTACATTTGAATCGAGCGCCACAGAGGAGATTGCAAGAATAGCTGAAGAAGTTAACAACCACACTGAAAATATAGGAGCAAGAAGACTTCATACGATAATGGAATGCCTTCTTGAAGATATACTTTTTGATGCGCCGGATATGAAAGGCGGAGATGTAGTAATTGATGCAGAGGCTGTATTGAGTAAGTTAAAGGATATTAAAGACAATGAGGACCTGAGCAGATATATTCTTTAGGGTTTAGGGTTCAGGGTTTAGGGTCAAGGAACGGGAATCGCAGATCGTGAATCGTGAATCGATCAACGAACGACGAATCACGAACAACGATCCAGAAACCAGAGACCAGAAACCATTGGTAACCGGACTATAAATTAAAAGAGCGGGTGACGGTAAAATGACTCCGAATGTTGCAGACGTACTGATTGAGGCTCTGCCGTATATCAGGCAGTTTTACGGCATGACAATCGTCATCAAATATGGCGGTCATGCGATGGTTGACGCGCAGTTGAAAGAGGATTTCGCGAGAGATATCGTCCTGATGAAATTTGTAGGGCTTAATCCGGTTGTTGTTCATGGAGGCGGTCCCCAGATAAGCCAGGTGCTTTCCCAGATGGGAATACATTCGACTTTCGTGAGAGGAATGCGCCTCACCGATGAGCCGACCATGGATGTTGTTGAGATGGTTCTCGGAGGTAAAGTAAACAAGGGGATTGTCGCTCAAATCAATCATAATGGCGGCAAGGCAGTCGGGTTGAGCGGAAAGGACGGAGGATTAATCCTTGCGGAAAAGCTGCATATTGTATATCAAAAAGATGATAATACACCTCCTGAAATAATCGATCCCGGACTTGTAGGGCAGGTTACCAAAGTGAATCCGGAGATAATAAAGACTCTTACGGAAAAAGGTTTTATTCCCGTGATTGCTCCGGTTGGAGCAGGCAAATCAGGAGAAACTTTCAATATCAATGCTGATCTTGTTGCGAGCAGAATAGCTGTGGCTCTTTCAGCGGGCCGCCTCATCCTGCTTACAGATGTTGACGGTGTGCTTGATGCATCAGGCAATCTGATATCTTCGATTGATTCCGCCGCTATCGGAAAGATGATGAATGATAAGATCATATCGGGCGGCATGATTCCGAAAATTGAATGCTCTCTGGAGGCCCTGAATAACAATGTCGGTAAGGTTCACATAATAAATGGTAAAAAACGTCATGCCCTTCTGCTTGAACTGTTTACCGACAAGGGAATAGGGACGGAAGTTAAATTATGAAAAATGAAATTATTGAAAAGGCGGAGAAAGTGATTGCTGCAACGTATAAGCGTCCACCCATTGTAATTGAGAAGGGTAAGGGTTGTATGCTTTGGGATACTGAAGGAAAGTCCTACATCGATTTTGTTGCGGGAGTGGCGGTATGCAGCCTCGGGCACGCACATCCAAGGGTAGTAAAAGCCCTCTGCAGCCAGGCCGATCTTCTTTTCCATGTGTCTAACCTTTATTATACGATTCCTCAGGTTGAACTTGCATCAATGCTTGTTAAAAACAGTTTTGCAGACAGGGTTTTTTTCTGCAACAGCGGTGCTGAAGCAAATGAGGCTGCGATCAAATTGGCCAGAAAGTATTTCAAAGATAAGGGTGAAAACGACAGGTACAGGATAATTTCCATGGAGAAGTCGTTTCACGGCCGTACAATGGGAACTTTATCAGCGACAGGACAGGACAAAATCAAAAAGGGATATGCCCCTGTACTTGAAGGATTTGATTTTGTTCCATTTGATGATCCGGAAGCCCTGGCTGGAATGATCAGCCCTTCCACATGCGCAGTAATTCTTGAGCCTGTCCAGGGTGAGGGAGGGGTGCGTGTTCCCGGTTCCGGATATTTGAAAGAAGTAAGAAAACTCTGCGACAAATCCGGCACGCTTCTTATTTATGATGAAGTGCAGACCGGGATAGGGCGTACCGGAAAGCTTTTTGCCTATCAGCATTCCGGTGTGGAGCCGGATATTATGACTCTGGCGAAGGCGCTCGGGAACGGTCTTCCCATCGGAGCCATGCTTGCGAAAGAGCATGTCGCGTCAGCCTTCGTTCATGGTTCCCACGCAACAACCTTTGGAGGAACTCCTCTTGTAACTGCGGCCGCGCTTGAGGTATTAAAGGTTTTGTTTGAGGAAAACATAATAGATAATTGTGATAAAATGGGCGCATATTTTAAGGAAAGGCTCATGTGGCTGAAAAGCAGGCACTCGTCAATCCTTGATGTAAGGGGTATCGGGCTTCTTATCGGGATGGAGCTTGAGAAAGAAGAAGGGGAGAATCTGGTAAACAAGTGCCTTGAGAGGGGATTTCTTATTAACTGCATTCAGGGCAGGATAATCAGATTTGTTCCGCCCCTTATAATCAGCAGAGAAGAGATTGACGAGCTCATCATGTGTCTGGATGAAATATTAGGATCATCTCCAAATTAGTTGGTAATCCTATGAGGATTCAAGGGATCAAAGTACAGGCTCAAGGTGCAGGGCGTGCAAATCAGAAACAGATACACAGGCGGCTTATTTATGAAGTCGTCAAACAGAGGGTAACTTGAAAAAAGACATTCTAACTCTTTTGGATTTATCGAAGGAAGATATCGACAAGCTCCTGAACAGGGCGATCGAACTTAAGGATATGCAGAAGAAAGGTGTTCCTTACAAGCCTTTTGCGGGAAAAACTCTTGGTCTGATTTTTGACAAGGCGTCAACACGTACTCGTGTTTCCTTTGAGTCCGCAATGGTCCAGCTTGGAGGCCATCCCCTTTTTATAAGCGCAAGAGATACGCAGATAGCAAGGGATGAACCTGTCAGGGACACAGCAAGAGTTCTTTCAAGGTATCTGGACTGCCTGGCGATAAGAACATATTCCCAGGATCTGCTGGAAGAATTTGCGGAGTTTTCTTCGATACCCGTTATAAACGCGCTGACCGATTTGTACCACCCGTGCCAGGTTTTGAGCGACCTGATGACTGTAATAGAGAAGAAGGGGAAATACAGCGGTATAAAGATAGTCTGGATAGGTGATGGAAACAATGTGGCCCATTCGTTGATTAATGCCGCCGCAGTTTTAGACCTTAACCTTGTTCTGGCATGTCCTGAGGGTTATACACCGAATGACGATATATTAAATAGGGCTCTCGGAACCGGATGCGGTAAAATCGATATAATATCCGACCCCGCCGAGGCTGTGAAAGATGCAGATGTTATGTATACGGATGTCTGGGCAAGCATGGGGCAGGAGAGCGAGCATACAATAAGGAAGCGAGTGTTCGAATCTTATCAGGTAAACAGCGGGCTTCTCAAACAGGCTTCAGGAGATGTTATTGTAATGCACTGTCTTCCCGCTCACAGAGAAGAAGAAATAAGTGAAGAAGTGCTTGAAGGGTCGAAATCGGTTGTGTGGGACCAGTCTGAAAACAAGCTTCACATGTCAAAAGCCATAATAGAAGCTTTAATCGGCAGGAAAGACGGCTGATCGAGTGAATTGCTTATTGAGCCAATTGCAAAAGTCTCAAAAATTCCCTCTCCCCTTGGAGAGGGTTAGGGTGAGGGAGAGGAATAATTTATTGCGTGGTTTTAAGGAGAAAGAAAGTGGCAGACAAGGTAAAAAAAGTAGTGCTGGCATATTCAGGCGGTCTTGACACATCGGTTATACTGAAATGGCTTATTGAAACATACAAGTGTGAAGTAGTTACTTTTTCCGCAGATCTTGGCCAGGAGGAGGAACTCGACTACATTGAGGATAAGGCAAAGAAGACGGGGGCTGTGAAGGTTTACATAGATGACCTCAGGGAGACATTTGTCAAAGATTATGTTTTTCCGGTCTTCCGCGCAAATGCTATTTATGAAGGACAGTACCTTCTTGGAACATCCATAGCGAGGCCTCTTATTGCCAAGAGGCAGATGGAGATTGCCGGAATTGAAGGAGCTGACGCGGTCAGCCACGGCGCGACAGGAAAAGGAAATGACCAGGTCAGATTTGAACTGGCTTATTTTGCCCATGATCCCAACATCAGGATCATTGCTCCGTGGCGTGAATGGGATCTCGGTTCAAGGACGTCACTCATGGAGTTTGCAAGCAAACACGGGATACCTGTTCCCACGACCCAGGCTAAGCCGTATAGCTGTGACAGGAACCTTCTTCATATAAGCTACGAAGGCGGTGTGCTTGAGGATCCATGGAATGAACCGCCTGAGGATATGTTTACTATTTCAGTATCTCCGAAGAATGCGCCTGATAAGCCTGAGATGATAGAAATTGAATTCAAAAAAGGGGATCCGGTTGCAATTAACGGAGAAAGCCTTTCTCCCGCGACTCTTTTGAAGGAACTTAACAGGCTGGGTGGAAAACATGGTATTGGAAGAGCGGATATAGTAGAAAACCGTTTTGTCGGGATGAAATCGCGGGGAGTTTATGAAACCCCGGGCGGAACAATCCTGAGGGCCTCGCACATGGCTGTCGAGTCAATCACAATGGACAGGGAGGTAATGCACTTAAGGGATTCCCTTATTCCCAAATATGCAGAGCTTGTTTACTACGGTTTCTGGTTTTCTCCCGAAATGAGACTTTTGCAGAAAATGATAGACGGGACTCAGGAATATGTATCAGGTTCGGTCCGGCTTGAGCTTTACAAGGGAAACTGCAGGATTCTCGGCCGGAAATCGGATGAATCTTTGTACAGCCATGATTTTGCCACATTTGAAGGTGATAGAGTGTACAGCCAGAAAGACGCCGAAGGCTTTATCAAACTGAATGCTTTGAGGTTGAGAATTCAAAGCTTGAAGAAGAGGGCATTATTCTGATTTCAAATAAAATAGCTTGAAGGAAAGTACAATTTAACAGAGGTTGCTCATATGGCAGAAAAACCCTGGGACGGCAGGTTCTCTCAAAAGACGGAAGATATCGTCGAATCTTTTACATCCTCCATAAATGTGGATAAAAGGCTCTACGCGCAGGACATCGCAGGGAGCATTGCCCATTGTCGCATGCTTGCCAAAACTTCTATTATCACAAAAGAGGAATCGTCTAAACTGGTTAAGGGCCTTCTGAAGATAAAGAAAGATATTGAAAGCGGCAGGTTTAAATATAATGACAGCCTTGAAGATATACATATGCATATCGAAGCAAGGCTTGCTGCTGATATTGGAAAAGTAGCATTAAAGCTTCATACTGCAAGAAGCAGGAATGACCAGATCGCCCTCGATATCAGGATGTATATGAGGGAAGAGACACGGGAGATAATTGACGGACTGATTGATCTGAGAGAGATTCTGCTCGCTTTGGCCGGTAATCATACCGGCACCATAATGGCTGGTTATACCCATCTTCAGAAAGCCCAGCCCGTTCTTTTTGCCCATCACCTGATGGCATATTACGAAATGTTTTTAAGAGATACTGAGAGAATGAGAGACTGCCTGAAGAGGATAAACGTGATGCCTTTGGGGAGCGCAGCGCTTGCAGGAACGACTTACCCCATTGACAGAGAGTACACCGCCGGGCTCCTTGATTTTCAGAAAGTTTCGGCAAACAGCATTGATTCCGTCTCAGACAGGGATTTTATTATCGAATTTCTTGCTTCCGCATCAATATGCATGGTGCATTTCAGCAGGATGTCTGAAGAGCTTGTTCTCTGGTCTTCTTACGAGTTTAATTATATTGAACTTCCGGATGCTTTCGCAACAGGAAGCAGTATAATGCCCCAGAAAAAAAACCCCGACATTCCCGAGCTTGTGAGGGGAAAGACCGGGCGTGTCTTCGGGGCCCTCTTTGCACTTTTAACAATAATGAAATCTCTGCCTCTGTCATATAACAGGGATATGCAGGAGGACAAAGAGCAGGTTTTTGACGCCATTGACACGTTGAAAGCATGTATTGAGATCTACATAAAGATGCTTCCGAATCTGAAAGTCAATAAAGATGTGATGCTGCGGGGAGCTTCATCCGGATTTTTAAATGCAACGGATATGGCCGATTATCTTGTAACAAAAGGGATGGCCTTCAGGGATGCACACGCATGTTCCGGTAAGGCTGTAGGCTATGCCATCGGGGAAAAAAAAGAGCTTCATGAACTGACCCTTGAGGAAATGAGATCGTTCTCTTCGCTTTTCTCCTCCGATGTTTTTGATGTGTTGACTCCTGCAAGTATGATAGAACGCAGAAAATCTTTCGGGGGGACGGCGGCTGAAAATGTTCTTCCGGCCATTAAGAAGGCAAAAAAGGATATTGGCAAAGAATGTCAAAAAAAGGCTTCAAAATAATACGTCTTATCCATAAAAATCTTTTATGCAGAGCGTTAAAACACTGCCTGATTTTACAATTGACCGTATTCATGGCGGCTTCCGTTTGCCTTATTGGTTGCGGTAAAAAGGGGCCTCCGGTTCCTCCGCGCCAGACTTTAACTCCTGCGGTAGAAGATTTGAGCTCAAATATTGATGGTGATATGATTGTTTTGACCTGGACAATTCCGGGTAAGATGGAAGATAAAAGCGCCGGCATAAAAAGTTTTGTTGTGCACAGGGGAAAGCAAAAGATTTCGGATGGTGATTGCAGGAACTGTCCGGTTAATTTCAAGGCTGTTGCAGAAGTTTCGGCGGAGACAAAACTTCCGGCGGAAAAAATGAAATATGCGGAACGTCTTGAAAAAGGCTTCAAATATATTTTTAAGGTTATAGCCATCAGTAATACCGGAACAGACAGCGTCGATTCAAATTATGCTGAAATCGTTTACTGATTATAGAATCATTATTGCGGGAGTGATATGAATCATTTTGCATTTCGTGACAATGAACTTTATTGTGAAGAGGTTCCTGTTAAAAAGATCGCGGAACAGGTAGGAACACCTTTTTATATTTACAGTCATGCCACTTTAAAACGCCATTTTCACGCATTTGCCGATGCTTTTAAAGGTATCGACAGCCTTATATGTTTTTCCGCAAAGGCAAATACAAATCTTGCGGTTTTGAAACTCTTTTCAAAC
>JAHJQU010000166.1 GCA_018819005.1 Pseudomonadota bacterium
AATATTTATCCGTCCCAGACATACACGCTTCTTAATGCGAGCGGCTATGTGGTAGCCCAGCGGAAAGCCGCGGTTGCGTCAAAAATTACGGGGCGGCTTGTTTATTTGGGCGTTGAAGAAGGAAACAGAGTTAAGAAAGGTCAGGTAATTGCCAGGCTGGAAAACGATGATGCCGTTGCGGCAAGAAACAGAGCCTTGGCCAATGTCAATGCCGCCAAGTCTGCTCTGGAACAGGCTATGGCTGAGTTCGATGACGCGGCATTTAACTTTGACAGGATGTTAAAACTCTACGCAAAGGGAAGCGTTGCAAAATCAGAGAATGATATTGCCGAAGCAAGATGGAAAAGGGCAAAAGCCGCCGTATCAGCCCAGAAGTCTTCAATCAAGGCCAGTGAAGCGGCACTTAAGGAAGCTGAAGTTATGCTTGAATACGCGACTATCCGGGCGCCTTTTGACGCTGTAGTGCTTACAAAGAACGCAGACATCGGCGACATTATTACTCCTCTTGGCGCCGCCGTAAATGCGAAGGCGGCGGTTGTGGACATTGCGGATATGGAATCACTTCAGGTAGAAGTAGATGTTTCCGAATCGAATATCGGTATTGTCAAAAACGGTCAGCCGTGTGAGATTCAGCTTGATGCCCTGCAGGATTTGCGGTTCAGGGGGGCAGTTCACATGATAGTTCCAACTGCCGACAGGACCAAGGCATCGGTCATGGTCAAGGTGGCATTCAAGGAAAATGATCCGCGGATACTTCCCGAGATGAGCGCCAAGGTAGCCTTTCTTTCCCGTGAGATACTGCCGGAAGAAGAAAAACCTTTAGCGACAATTCAGGCTGATGCATTGACCGGAATTGAGGGGAAGGAGTCCGTTTTTCTGGTGAAAGACGGTCATGCATATAAAACGGAAATAAAAACCGGAAGGCGGGTCGGGAACATGGTGGAGTTATTAAGCGGAGCAGGGGTTGGCGAAATCGTGGTTACAAAGCCCGCAAGTAAAGTCAAAGACAGGATAAAGGTCAAGGTTCTGGAGGATTAGCACAGGAATTGGCGCCCATCATAGAAATTAAAGACCTTACCAAATCATACCGCCGTGGAAATCAGTCCATTGTTGTCCTGGAGAATATATCTCTGAATATAGAATATGGGGATTTTCTTGCCCTTATGGGGCCTTCGGGCTCGGGCAAAAGCACACTGCTCAACCTTATAGCAGGTCTCGACAAAGCGGACAGCGGAAGCATAAAGGTCGGAGGAATTGATATTTCACTGCTTTCGGAGTCGATGCTTGCAAAATGGAGATCTGAAAATGTCGGATTTATTTTTCAGTTCTATAATCTTGTCCCGGTATTAACCGCCTTTGAGAATGTTGAATTGCCCCTTATTTTGACCGGTCTTTCCAAAAAAGAACGAAAAGAACATGTCACCACGGCCCTTAATCTTGTTAACCTTGAAGACAGGATGGATCATTATCCGGGACAGCTCTCCGGCGGCCAGCAGCAAAGGGTTGCAATAGCAAGAGCTGTTGTTACAGATCCCACAATGATTGTTGCCGACGAACCGACCGGCGACCTCGACAGGGCATCGGCTGAAGAGGTGCTGCGGCTTATGGAGAGGCTGAGCGGCGATATCGGAAAAACGATTATTATGGTGACTCACGACCCGCGGGCAGCAAAAAAAGCCAACAATATGAAGTATCTTGAAAAGGGTGTTCTTGCCAATGCTCCTGAAGCTTCTTTTTCGGAATGCCTTTAGGCACAAGCTCCGTGCCGGCCTGACTATCTGCGGAATATGCGTTGCAATTCTTGCCTTCGGCCTTCTCAGGACAGTTGTAAGCGCCTGGTATGCGGGAGTTGACGCATCTTCTTCCACCCGCCTGGTTACCCGTAACGCGATCTCGCTGATCTTTCCTCTTCCCCTTTCATACAAGGATAAAATACGGGGGGTGGAGGGGGTTAAAATGGTTTCTCTCGGGAACTGGTTCGGGGGAATATATATTGAAGAGAAGAATTTTTTTGCCAATTTTGCGGTTGATTCCAAAACATATCTTGACCTCTATCCTGAATTTGTAATTCCTCCCGAACAGAAACTCTCCTTTTTAAAGGACAGGAAGGGTTGTGTGGTCGGACGCAAGCTGGCAAAAAGGTTCGGATGGAAACCGGGGGATACGATTGTCTTAAGGGGCACCATATTCCCGGGCAACTGGGAGTTTATCCTGCGGGCCGTTTACAAGGGAAAGAACAAGACAATAGATGAAAGCCAGTTTTTCTTCCACTGGGATTATCTGAACGAGACAATGAAAAAGGTCCAGCCCCGGAGGGCTGACCAGGTGGGTTTTTACATTATCGGAACGTCTTCTCCTGATATTGCCGCCTCAACCAGTAAATCTGTTGACAGCCTTTTTAAAAATTCTTTCGCGGAAACACTTACCGAGACCGAAAAAGCATTCCAGATGAGTTTCATCGCCTTAAGCCAGACTATCCTGATGGTAATCCAGCTTGTTTCCCTGGTGGTTATAGTCATTATCCTCGCGGTTGTGGCAAATACGATGGCCATGTCAGTGCGTGAGAGAATGAATGAATATGCGGTATTCAAAACACTCGGTTTCGGCGGTTTTTACCTTTCCATCCTTATACTGGGTGAATCCCTGTTAATAACGGCCATAGGGTGCGCAATAGGAATTATCGCCACATTCCCGGCGGCAGATGCTTTTGCCCGGGCTGTAGGAGATTTTTTCCCCATTTTTAATATTAGTTCACGGACGATTTATCTCGATATGCTTGCCGCTCTTATTGTAGGTGTTGTTGCAGCGATATTTCCGATCTGGCGGGCCGTAACCGTTCCTATCGCAAGCGGGTTGGGGAGGGTGGGCTGAAAATGGATCTTCTGTTTTTTTACAGCTTTCGCAATCTGCTTGCAAGAAGACTCACCACTTCACTTACTGCGGCCGGAATGGCGCTTGTCGTTTTCGTATTCGCTTCGATAGTCATGCTTGCCGAAGGGCTGCAGAAAACGCTGGTAGATACGGGCTCGTATGATAATGTTGTTGTAATCCGGCGCTCTTCGGTTTCAGAGGTGCAGAGCGGTGTAGAAAGGATCCAGGCTTCAATTGTCGAGACCATGCCCGAGGTGGCTGTCGGCGCAAATGGGCGCAGGCTTCTTGCAAAGGAGCTTGTTGTGCTTATCACCCTTGAGAAGAAGGAATCTAACAGCCCTGCCAATGTTGTAATCAGGGGAATTTCGGAAAATTCGCTTGAGTTGCGGCCCCAGGTAAGGCTCAGGGAGGGGCGTCTTCCGAGGCCCGGATCACTGGAAATACTTGCCGGACGGGGCATTGCAAGTAGATTTAAGAATGCGGGGCTTGGTGATACTCTTTTCTTTGCCATGCGGAGATGGACGGTTGTGGGTATTTTTGATGCCGGCAATACAGGATACGGTTCTGAAATTTGGGGGGACGTGAATCAGTTTATGCAGGCTTTCAGGAGGCCGGTATATTCGTCTCTTCTTTTCAAACTTGTGAAATCTTCCGACTTTGAGACCCTGAAAAAAAATGTTGAAGGTGATCCAAGGCTTACATTGGACGCCAGGCGTGAAACAGTATATTACAAAGAGCAGTCGGAGATGATGGCCAAATTCCTGCGGATTCTGGGACAGTATCTTACTCTGGTTTTTTCAATAGGAGCCATTGTCGGAGCCATGATTACCATGTACGCGGCTGTTGCAAACAGGACCGGCGAAATCGGGACTTTGCGGGCTCTTGGATTCAACCGGTCAAGCATTCTTGTTGCGTTTCTTCTTGAATCTTTGCTTCTTGGTTTTATCGGGGGATTCTTGGGGCTCTTTTTCGCGTCATTTTTGCAATTTTTCACAGTTTCAACAACAAACTTCCAGACATTTTCAGAGCTTGCCTTCAGCTTTTTGCTGACATTTGATATAGTTTACAAGTCGCTGCTCTTTTCTCTTGTCATGGGGTTTATCGGCGGGATACTTCCCGCATTCAGGGCTTCGAGGATGAATATCGTGGAAGCTCTGAGGGAATCATGAGTGGTTAAGTTTCCTCCGCAAGGCACCGGGACAAATCTGCGCTGTTCACGCGTTCGCTTCTCAGCATGGTATCAATATAAAGTATCAATATAAAAGCTTGATTTTCGGAAAGTGCTGCCGTAATATCTTACCAGTAAGAAACAATAATAACTATGGAGTTTATCATGGTAAATATTTCAACAACAAAAATGTCTTCAAAAGGGCAAGTCGTTATTCCTGAAAATATACGGAAACAACTAAATTTAAAGTCCGGGGCTCAATTCATCGTTGTAGGCGAAAAGGACGTCGTTATTCTTAAAAACATTGCACCGCCATCACTTGATGAATTTGGCGCACTTATTGACAAGGCCAGGAAAAATGGGGAAAAAGCCGGAATCAAAAAGTCTGATATTAACGAAGCCGTTTTAAAAGCCCGAGGAAAAAAATGAAATGAGAATTATTCTTGATACGAATGTGTTCATATCAGGGATATTTTTCAGTGGTCCTCCTTCGCAAATCCTTAAAGCATGGGAAAACCAGCGCTTTCAAATTGTACTCTCTCAACAAATACTTGATGAATACCAACGTGTTGCAGATGATCTGTCATCTAAGTTTCCGACAGTTGATATATCGCCTTTTTAAATTTAGCCAAAAAAGGAATCTTATTTAGTGAAAGAACTATTAAAACAATATTTAAAAAATCTTACTGCAACCTCTGCTCACGGCGATGCTCGGGAAGAAAGTTATTACAAACATCTCGATGAGTTAATTAAACAGTATGCTGAAATTCAGAATATAAAAAATATTGATGTAACCATTCTTCCCAAAAAGACCGAAGCCGGCAACCCCGACTTTCGCATTTGGGATGGCAAGAACCACATCACCGGTTATATCGAAGCCAAAGACCCTTCTGTTACAAATCTTGATTACATCGAAGGCACTGAACAATTGAAACGTTACTGTTCTACTTTCCCCAATGTCATTTTAACTAATTTTTACGAATTTCGGCTTTACAGGGATGGTCAGCGTATCACACAGGCAATGATCGGACGCCCTGTAATTGCACAAAAATTAAAAATGCCGCCGCCGGTAGAAAACATCGATAAATTTAAAGACCTTTTAGATAGATTCTTTTCTTTCTCACTTCCAAAAGTCCAAACAGCGCATTCGCTGGCCATTGAATTGGCCAAACGTACCCGCTTCCTGCGTGATGAAGTCATTGCAGTGGAAATGGAAGAAAACGGCAGCAAAGGCCATAAACAAATCATCGGTTTTTACGAAGCTTTTAGAAAATATTTGATAGGCACATTAACCGAAAAGCAATTTGCCGATCTTTACGCTCAAACCATTACATACGGTCTTTTTGCCGCCCGAACCAGAGCCGACGGCGAGTTTAATCGCAGATTGGCATTTGATTATATCCCACATACTATCGGCATCCTGCGTGATGTATTCCGGTTTATTTCTCTGGAAGAACCGCCCGAATCTTTGCGAATTATTGTCGATGATATTGCTGAAATATTAAACGTCACCGACGCAAATAAAATACTTCGTGAATATCACCGGACCGGAAAAGGCAGAGACCCGATTATTCATTTTTACGAAACTTTTCTGGCAACTTACGATCCCGAAATTCGTGAACGTCGCGGCGTTTATTATACGCCTGAAGCCGTGGTCGGTTATATCGTCCGTTCGATTCATTCCATTTTAAAATCTAATTTTGGTTTGGCGGACGGCCTAGCCGGGGAAGAGGTAAAACTGCTCGATCCGGCTGGCGGAACCTTGACCTTTCCAGCCGAAGCCATTCGTCTGGCAGCCAATGAATATAAGGAAAAATACGGCGCAGGCGGCCTGCGCCGCTGGATCAGCAAACATATCCTTGCCGATTTTTACGCCTTTGAACTGATGATGGCGCCATATGCCATCGGCCATTTGAAGATGGGATTTATTTTTGATGAACTCGGTTATAAAATGGCCGATGACGAGCGCTTTAAACTCTACCTGACCAATACACTGGAAATGGAAGAAATCGAACAGATTGCCATTCCGGGATTGAGTTCATTAAGTGAAGAAAGTCATCTGGCTGGAAAAGTGAAAAAAGAACAGCCGGTGCTGGTGATTCTCGGCAATCCGCCATACAGCGGCATTTCCGCCAATATCAATGAATGGACGGAACGATTATTAAAAGAAGATATTGACGGTTGTCAGAGTTATTACCAAATGGACGGTCAACCGCTAGGTGAGAAAAAATTATGGCTTCAGGATGATTACGTAAAATTCCTGCGCTTTGCCCAATGGAAAATCCAGACGTCCGGTTGCGGTATTGTGGGCATGATTACCAATCACAGTTATCTCGATAACCCGACCTTCCGCGGCATGCGCCAGAGTTTGACGAAAACCTTTGATGAAATTTATATTCTCGATCTGCACGGCAACAGCCTAAAAAAAGAAACCACGCCAGAAGGCGGAAAAGATGGAAATGTATTTGATATTCGGCAGGGCGTGGCTATTGCTCTGTTTATTAAAAATAAAAAAACCAAAGAGCCGAGAGTATTTCATTTGGATAAATATGGATTAAGAGAAGAAAAATATGAATGGTTGGATAACAACGAGTTTAATGTCCAAAATTATAAAGAAATAAAACCTGCTTCGCCCTGGTATTTCTTCATTCCCCGAAATACGTCTCATATTCAGAAATACTTAAAGTGGAAAAGAATTGATGACATTTTTCCGGTTAATGTGACTGGAATTGTGACGGCACGAGATAAATTGGCAATTGATTTTGAGAAGAATTCACTTAAGAATAAAATTATGATGTTCCGAAATAAAAATTTACCCGATGAAGTGGTGCGAAACGGTTTGAATCTGAAAGATAATTATCAGTGGAAACTAACTGAACAGAGAAAACAATTTGCTAAAATTGATGATTGGGATAGATATTTTTCAACAATTTTGTATCGTCCTTTTGATGTCCGGCACATCTATTATCAGGATAATATTGTATTTAGAACCCGTCGAGAAGTCATGCGCCACATGCTGGAAGAGAATATTGGTCTAATTACACCGCGACAGTTTAAAGAAGAATCAGGTGCTTTTGTAACTGAAAATATAATTGGACATAAAACTGTTAGTGCTTATGATATAAACTACCTATTCCCCTTATACATTTATCCCGATAAAGAAAAAAAACATTCCGGAGCTGGTTTCAGCGCAATGATGCTCTTTGAACCAAAAAAATCCTATGGCAAAAAGCCCAATATTGCACCAGTTATTTTTGAAAAACTGGATACGGCTTTTGGGAAAAGACCCACCCCGGAGGACATTCTTTACTACATTTATGGTGTGTTTTACAGCAATATCTACCGGGAAACTTATGCCGAATTCTTGAAGATCGATTTTCCGCGCGTGCCCTTTACCGCCGATTATGGCCTGTTTAAAAAAATAGGCGGACTGGGAAAAGAACTGGCTGACCTGCATCTGCTTAAAAGTCCGGCGCTTGATTCACCTGTTGCCAAATATCAGGGCAGCGGCAATAACGACCGCATTGAAAAGATTGCATACAAAGAAGATGAGAAACGCATTTACATCAATGACGATAAATATTTTGAGGGCATCGCTCCGGAAGTCTGGAATTATTACATTGGCGGCTACCAGGTTTTGCATAAGTATCTGAAAGATCGCAAAGGCAGAAAGATGGACGATGCGCCGCGATATTGCCGGATTGTGACGGCATTAAATAAAACGATAGAGATTCAAGAAAAAATAGATAAAATTTATCCTGAAATAGAAAAGGATTTGGTCAATTTTTAAAATAAGCAATATAAGACAAATCAACACCTAACCTTTATATGCCATTCTCTCTACTGGATTTAATCGCAAAAAAAGCCGGGAATAAGCGGCAACCGATAACGAATCACGATCAACGATCAACGGAGTGCGGCTTTTCAAACCGAAGAACAGAGACTATGAACCAAGATCCAGCGAACAATCCGGAAGATATCGTTTTTCAGGTAAAGGAGCTCACGAAAATATATAAAATGGGCGAGGTGGAGGTTCATGCTCTGCGGGGGGCGGATCTTGAACTCTTTTCCGGCGAGTTGGTTGTTCTCCTCGGACCTTCAGGAAGCGGGAAATCAACATTGTTAAATATTCTGGGCGGCCTCGATACCGCAACAAGCGGCTTTGTTTCGTACAGGGGCAAAAATCTGACTAATGCCAATGAACAGGAACTGACGGAATATCGCCGTTATCATGTTGGATTTGTCTTCCAGTTTTACAACCTGATTCCCAGCCTAACCGCAAGAGAGAATGTGGAAGTTGTGACTGAGATAGCAAGAAATCCCATGGTTCCTGAGGATGCTCTGGCGATTGTAGGCTTGACTGAACGGCTGGATCATTTTCCCGCACAGTTATCGGGCGGAGAGCAGCAGCGCGTTGCGATAGCCCGCGCCATCTCAAAAAACCCCGAGGTTCTGCTTTGTGACGAACCGACCGGGGCTCTTGATTCCAAAACGGGAATCGTTGTGCTCGAAGCACTGGAGAAGATCAATCGGGAGCTGGGTACGGCAACAGCCATTATTACGCATAACGCCGACATTGCCGGAATGGCTGATCGTGTAATTTATCTCAGTAACGGAAGAATTTCGGAAGTAAAGATAAACTCGGTTAAAAAAGCGCCCGGCGAGCTCAAATGGTGAGATAATGAAAGCACTTAACCGGAAACTGTGGCTGGACTTATGGCGCATGAAAGGCCAGGTTATTGCCATTACTCTGGTAGTTATGAGCGGTGTGGCGACCTTTATCATGTTCATCAGCACCATGGATTCCCTGAATCTTACCAGAAACACGTTTTATCGGGACTACAGTTTTGCCGATGTTTTTGTAAACCTGAAGCGGGCCCCGGAAAGTCTGAAGGATAAGATCAAAAATGTTCCCGGTGTCAACCAGGTCGAAACACGTGTTTCCGCCTATGTAAAGCTGGATATCAGCGGATTTACCGAACCGGTCACTGCCAGAATTCTATCCATTCCCGATGACGGCAGGCCGCTTCTTAACCGTCTTTATATAAGAAAGGGCAGACTTGCAGATCCGGCAAAGGATAACGAAGTGGTTATAAATGAAAACTTTGCCAAGGCGCATGGTTTCGATCCGGGTGATCAATTCGCGGCGGTAATAAACGGAAAATGGAAGAAGCTAACAATTACAGGCATTGCTCTCTCTCCGGAGTTTGTTCTTCTGATGCGGCCTGAGGCAATAAGTCCCGATTTCAAGCGTTTTGGCATCCTGTGGATGGGGCGCAAGGCTCTCAGTAAATCTTATGATATGGACGGGGCGTTTAACGATGTTGTATTAACCCTCTTTCCGGATGCAAAATTGAGCGACGTTCTTGTTGAACTTGACAATATTGTGGAACGATATGGGGGGTTCGGGGCGTACGGACGAAAGGATCAGATATCTCATCGCATGCTGAATGAGGAATTCCGGCAGCTTCAGAAGAGCTCGAAAATATTTCCCACTATTTTCATATGCGTTGCGGCCTTTCTGCTCAATGTCGTAATGAGCCGGACAATAAATACGCAGCGCGAACAGATTGCGGCCCTTAAGGCATTCGGATACAATAATATCGATGTCGGTATTCATTATGCGAAACTTGTAGTTCTGATTTTATTTGCCGGCCTGATTCTTGGCGTTGCCGGAGGTATCTGGTTTGGAAAGATGCTGGGCGCCATTTATATGGAAGTTTACAGGTTCCCGGACCTTATATATATATTGCATCCGGGAGTCATCATTGCCGCAATCCTTATAAGTATCGCTTCGGCTCTTGCCGGTACTTTGCATTCTCTCTGGCGGGCAGCCAAGCAGCAACCTGCCGAGGCCATGCGGCCCGAGCCCCCGGCAAAGTACAGGGTAACTCTGATTGAAAAAACAGGAATTGGCCGCCGGCTGACTCAGCCGTCGAGGATTATCCTGCGGAATATTGAGCGTAAGCCGGTGAGAACTTTTCTTTCAGTTCTCGGAATTGCGGCTGCCTGTGCCACAATGATCTCAAGCGGATTTTTCAAGGATTCGGTTGCTTACATGATTAATGTTCAGTTTGTTCTTTCCCAGAAAGAAGATATGACCGTAGCGTTTGCCGAACCCACTTCCCGAAGGGCGATATTTGAACTCAAAGGACTTGAGGGTGTTCATTCCGCCGAGCCCTTCAGAACTGTTCCGGCAAAGTTCAGGTTCGGTTACCGCAGTTACAAGACTGTAATCAATGGAATAGAACCTGACAGCCGCCTGCATCTCCTGCTGGACAATAATTTTAAGCCCTTGTCTCTTCCGCCCTCAGGTATTATTTTGACCGATTATCTCGGTAAAATCCTCGGTGTAAAAGCCGGTGACATGCTGACCGTGGAGGTTCTCGAAGGTTCAAAGCCGGTTCGCGAGGTACCGGTCGCCGCTTTGGTAAAACAGTATCTGGGAGTGACGGGATACATGGATATTACGGCGTTAAATCGCCTGATGAGAGAGGGGGATGCGATATCCGGAGCTTATCTTTTCACGGATTCAATGTTCAGGGATAAGCTCTATCAGCGTTTTGTCAAAATGGCGCGCATTTCCGGAACCGTGGTAAGGGGGGACGAGATCCGCAATTTTAATGAGATACAGGCCAGAGCGATGCTGTTTTTCACGTTTATTGCCACACTGATGGCCTGTTTCATCTCTTTTGGGGTTGTATATAACAGCGCGAGAATAGCTCTCTCCGAGCGGAGCAGGGAGCTCTCCAGCCTCAGAGTGCTGGGCTATACGCGGGGTGAAATATCCTATATCCTGCTGGGGGAACTGGGGCTGCTGACCCTGATTGCCATTCCTTTCGGATTTGTTATAGGATACTGGCTGTGTGGCTATATTGCACAGGCGCTGGCATCCGATCTTTTCCGAGTGCCGCTTATTATTGAACTGAAAACATATTCGCTGTCGGCGGCTGTAATTTTTGTATCGGCCTCGGTATCCAGTTTGATAGTGCGCCATAAACTGGATCATCTTGATCTTGTAGAAGTATTAAAAACCAGGGAGTAGTATACAGATGGACTTTTTTTACAAAGCCGTCAGGGAGTAGAATTATGAATGTTGCATTGCGAAGGAAATTATCTGTAATCATAATTATCCTGGTTGCAGTCCTTGCGACCTTGTACGGTTTCATTCCCAAAGCTGTTGATGTCGATCTCGTTGATATCTCGCGGGGTCCGCTGCAGGTCACAATCGAAGAAGAGGGGCGTACCCGCCTGAAGGAACGCTTTGTAATTTCAGCGCCGATATCCGGATATATGCAGCGTATTGTCGCGAAGGTGGGAGATCCGGTGCGGAAGGGAGAAGCGGTTGTTGTCCTGGAACCTTTGAGGTCGCAGTCTCTTGACCCACGGAGCCGAGCTGAAGCTGAAGCGGTCGTGTCTGCGGCAAAGGCCGCTCTTAATGCGGCGCAGGAAAAGGAGCGTGCCGCTGCGGCTGATGCCGATTACATCCGGAAGAGGTCGGAAAGAATTGCGAAGCTATACTCAAAAGGATACGCGGCGAAAGATCAGTTTGATCAGACAGAGTCGGAGCTTAATAAGTCGCGTGCTGTAAGAGATTCGGCAAAAGCCGCGGCAGATGTCGCCCGTTTTGAATTTGACAGGGCCAAGGCAACTCTGCAGAATTTTAATCCGGTTAAAAGAACCGTAAATCACAGTACCGTTTATATTTCTTCTCCGGTCAGCGGTAATATTTTCAGAATTTACCGTGAAAGCGAGGGTTCGGTCAATACCGGGGAACCGCTGTTGGATATCGGGAATGCTGAAAACCTCGAAGTCCGCGTGGAAGTCCTTTCTTCTGACGCGGTTAAAATTAAAAAAGGAACGCCGGTTTTGTTTAAACGCTGGGGCGGCGATGAGCCTCTTCTCGGCGTGGTGCGGGTTGTCGAACCGGCAGGATTTACCAAGATTTCGAGCCTTGGTGTGGAGGAGCAGAGGGTTTTGATTATTGTCGATATTACTTCACCGCCCGATACCTGGCGCGTTTTAGGTGATGGCTACAGGCTTGAAGCGCACTTTATTGTATGGGAGGGTAAGGATGTTCTCCAGGTTCCCGCAAGCGCTCTTTTCCGTTCGGGTAAAGAGTGGGCTGTCTTCGTCAATGATAATGGAAGGGCCCGGGAGCGCACGGTTGAAGTAGGTCAGAGGAACGGATTGACGGCAGAGATCATATCCGGGATAAAAGCAAACGAAAAAGTGATTGCTCATCCCGATGATTCAATCAGCGATGGGAGCCGTATAAAATCAATGAAATAATTTTTGACGGCTTCGTAAAAAGTCATTCTGCTGTGTTGCACTTCACCTTTCGTCATTGCAGCGTACGCTATGTACGCTTCATTCCTCAAGATTCGTGCGCCTTGCATAATGAGCTTTTTACTTTGCCGTCTGAATTTCGACTTTTTACTAGTCCATCAATTTTGAACACGATAATATTAGTTGAAAATGTTTTGAGCCTGTGCTATCAAGCAACCTGTTATTTAATATCGGTTCAGCAAGTTATATCTAACTTAAAATCAAGAGGTTAAAGGGTCAAAATCAAAGGAGGGAATAATGAGAAAAGGAATTATGTTGGTTATGTGTTGCCTGGTGCCCGTTATTTTTTTGATCTCATGCGCGCCTGAGGCGCCGAAAACAATTAAAATAGGATTTAATATTCCGCTTACAGGGGATATCCCCAAGGTAGGCGAGGGTTCAAAGTTTGCGGCTGAAATGTTCAAGGAGCAGGTAAATGCTGCCGGCGGTATTAAGCTGGGAGATAAATCCTATCCTCTTGAATTTATTTATGAGGATAATGAGTCCAAGGCCGAATCAGCCACAACAGTAGCTCTTAAGCTGATAAACCAGGACAAGGTCCTCGGCATTATCGGGCCTCAGTCCAGCAAGCAGGCTATTCCTGCCGGTGAAATCTGTAACAATAACGGAACTCCCATGATTTCCCCGTGGTCAACCAACCCAAAAACAACAAAAGACCGTCCTTATGTTTTCAGAGGCTGCTTTCTTGATCCTTTCCAGGGCCCTGTTGCAGCAAACTTTGCAACCGAGGAATTCAAGGCGACAAAGGCTGCGGTTCTTTATGATATAGCAAGTGATTATCCCAAGGGACTTGCCGAGTTCTTTAAGGAAGCTTTCGAGAAAGTTCATGGACCGGGCTCAATAGTTGCCTTTGAGACATTTACCACAAAAGACCGCGATTTCAGCGCCCAGTTGACAAAAATAGTTAAATCAGGAGCGGATGTTCTTTTCGTCCCGCAATATTATGACGAAGTTCCTCTGATTGCTAAACAAGCCCATGAACTTGGCTGGAAAAAACCCATTATGGGAAGCGACAGTTGGGGTTCGGCTGAACTGATGAACCTTTGCGGTGATGACTGCAAGGGCTTGTTCTTCAGCACGCATTATGCTGCTGCCGGAGCGCAGGGTGCTACAAAAGAATTTATCGACAAGTATAAGGAAAAATACGGATATGTGCCTGATGATGTCGGAGCTCTCACATGGGATGCAATCCGTCTCATGGTCCAGGCCATTCAAAACGCAGGCGCCCTTACAGGCGATGTGAAGAAAAATCGTGATGCAATAAAAGATCAGCTTGCCAAAATTAAGGATTTTGACGGAATAACAGGGAAGATGACTTTTAATCCTGAAGGGGATCCGAGCAAGTGCGCTGTAGTTGTAAAAATCAGCGACTCCGGAGAATTCGAGTTTTATAAATCCGTATGCCCATGATATAATTTATGAATAATCTCCAAAAGAGCTGGTGATTCTATGAGGATTCAAGGGTTTAAGGGTTCGAGGATTCGAGTGACCTGAAAAGCGAGCGAATTCTCATCAGCTTGCTGGAGAGAGCTTCAATCAGTTATTTAAAAGGGCGGGAGTATTAACCCCGCCTTTTTAATTA
>JAHJQU010000014.1 GCA_018819005.1 Pseudomonadota bacterium
ATTATAGACAAGTACCAAGGAAATGCAACAGAAATCTTCGGCGGCCTTACGGAAAGAATCAGGTCCAACCGGACAAAAATAATCTCTCGTAATTATTGATAGAATAAACACAACTTTATTTAAATAAAGAATTGTGTTATGTGAATTATGTATTTTCAACCCCCCGTGTTACTGAAATGGGGAACATCATTCTTATGCCCATCCAAAAAAAAGATTAAATATTATTAAGTTTCTATAAAATACGAAACACAAAACCAAAAAGTAGAAATATTATTCTCAACCCGCAAATATAACAGATCAGGCGACTGATAATATTGCTTAATTTAATAATCTTATCTATATGATATTAATGCTTATTTGATAGTACAGCTTAATAAATTTTGTTTTCTTTTATTTTACTGCAATTGATACTCTCGTCTTAGTATATAATGTTAGACCTTTAGGCTCAGTGTCCTGGAGAGAGTCTTTATTTTGATGTCCTGGAGCAGCATGGAAACAATCATTTTATATATGATACTATCAGTGAGGCACTGTTATGGGCGATGACAAAATCATAAGAGAAGGATCCGATTCTGATACCGAAAGAGCTAAGCAAGGCCGGAAGAGTTTCGAAGAAGGTCATTCTTTTGAGAATAGAGTTGATGAACTCTATAGACTTCTCAGATATGATGTTGAACATGGTAGGATTTTCTCCGGTCGCCAAGTTGATTTATTTCTGACGGGTCGCTTCGGTGACCTAATTGTGTATCGTGCAATAGAATGCAAGACAAGTTCTATCAAAGCGGAGCATATCGATAGTTTTATTGCTAAGCTTCGTCTTGTCCGGAGAGAATACCCAGCTGCCCCAGGTACGATGGTAAGTGCAGTGTCTTTCACAGATGCCATTACTGCTCATGCTGCCCAGGAAGGTATTCAATTAACTCTCTTCCGGGACCTCGCTGCGCAACTATTTGATGGTCATGGGTATGCTCAGAATATCGTAAGAGAATGTGAAACAAACAACCGTTACCCAATACCTCTATATATAGAGCCATACATAGGATACGATCTCGTTGGTACATCTATCTCTGCTTTTAAAGCAGTTGATGAATGGCTAAAAGATAGTCAGTGGAATCAACTCACGCTGCTTGGTGATGTTGGAACTGGTAAATCCTTTCTGTCAAGGATGCTTGCATACAAATTGGCCAAGAATTTTCTTGAACAACCTTTGGAGAGACCAGTTCCGATACTTATAGACTTGCGAAATGCTGACAGACAATTCAGTATCGAAGGACTTGTTCTAACCCACTTAGCTCAAAATGGCCTTACCCGTGTTTCGTTTGAAGCATTTCAACATGCGTTATCACATGGTAATATTATTCTCATCCTAGACGGCTTTGACGAGATGGCCGCTCGAGTCACTCCACTGGTAACCAATCGTAACTTCCATGAACTGGCACGCTGCGTACAGGGACGAGCAAAAGTCCTCTTAACGTGCCGTACGCATTACTTCAGGAGCAGAACAGAAGAAGAGGAGGTCATACTCGGCAGTAGCCAAGATTATGGCTCCGAGACAGCACGTGATCTTTATTGGGAGCTAATCTCACGTAAAGGCTTTAAGATAGCCTATTTAAGATCGTTCAATGTGTCACAAATTGAGGAATATGTTCAGCGTGCGAAGCCCAATCAGGCTAAGGTCGCTCTTGATAGAATAAGAAGTACTTACAATTTGATGGAATTATCACAACGGCCTATGCTTCTGGAGATGATCGTGAAATCCGTCGATAGACTGTCCGTTACAGAAATCAACCCTGCGACTCTCTATATGGTTTTTACAGATGCTTGGATCCATCGAGACCAATGGCGCGACGTCCTATCGCCTGAGGCCAAACTCGCATTCCTGACGGGACTTGCTCACAGCCTCTGGCACGAGGACGCCGTTAGCATACATTACAGCAGACTTACTGAATACCTGCAAAATGAATTGGCATCTCAGATACAGAACCCCCAGCAACTGATTGAGATTGATAGCGAAATTAGAACAGCGAGCTTTCTCACTAGAGATGATTCTGGCAATTATGGGTTTGCCCATAAGTCTTATGCAGAATTCTTTTTGGCTCGCTATCTCGCAGATGAGTTTAACCATGGAAGATTGGATTGCTTGCATACTAGGCGGTATTCACCGGAAACTATAAGTTTTTTAAAATATCTATTAGACCTTCCCAAAGTGCAGTCACTCTTCGAAAATATCCTCCTCAATGAGTACCGTCCTCTTACTTCAGAGAACGCTTTGATATGTCTTTATGGCTTTCAGCGTGACCACTTTCTTTACGCCAAACAATCACACAAAGAAATATCTCCCGATAAACTGGTAGTGACACTTCCCAGCAGAGTTCAACTCCGCGGTGCGCAGCTGGACCAAGTGACTTTAGAAGGTGCTCTGCTCATTAATGCAGATTTGAGCAATGCCAATCTTTCACAGGCGGTCCTCACGCGAGCTGATTTATCTAATGCTTCAATGAATAGTGCAAATCTCGAGAAAGCGTATTTGACAAACTCGATTCTATCATCTACCCAGTTGAAAGATGCATCTTTGATAGGGGCCAATCTTGAAGGTGCTGACCTCCGGAATGCTAATTTGGTGGGTGCAAATCTTAGTGATGCATTTCTTCTAAAAACTATCTGTGAAGGAGCTAGTCTTGAAAATGCTATATTCACAAATGCCGTCTTACCAGATGAACTCGCGATAATTCTATGCCAAATACCTGATGATGAAGCTTTTAGGAGAGGAATCCTTGTAAAGAGTGGTGGTTACTCCACAGAACACCATATAATTCTTGAGCGACTTTATCCTATTATGATGAGTATTGCTAGTAGATTTAGCTTATTCCTTAATTCTGATGCAAATGAACTCGTACACGAGGCTACAATCGCTCTTCTTAGTGCCAGATCTCTTGAAAAACTGCGTGGTTTGGATGAATCACAGCAACAGGGATACGCTTATGGGGTGATCAAAAATATCGCTACATCTGATTACAAAAACCTTAAGAAACAGCGCACTATCTCCTCGTTCGATACATTTGATTCTGATTCTGAAGCTAGTTATATACCAGATTATCATTATAATATACCATCAGCAGATATTAGCCCACTAGATAGACTCATTGCCTCGGAGACAAAAGAAATATCAATGTCAGAGATAGAGGGCATTTTACCAGCAGAGTTCTGGCGTATATTAAAAGCTCGTTATATTGATGGGTGTAAACTCAATGAGATAGCAGCCAGAGAGGAACTGTCGTTATCTACTGTGCACCGATATATCAGTAAAGCTAGAGAGATTGTGCGGAAGCATTTCGAATGAGGATAAATCTCACTTTATCTAACAACCCAATCGACCAGACTTGAGCTGCGTCATAGTCTTTTGGAAGTCAGAGGTGCTAAGGCTTACGCTGGTTATCGCGAACGTCAAATAATAACAGTTTGTTCCCAGTGCCCAACTTCATCCGTGCTGGGGAGCCAAACAATCAAAGCCCGGCCTTTTTTAAAAGGGCCGGGCTTTTTTGCTTGAGGCTTTCCTTATGCCTTATTACATCTATATACTCAGAAACGAAGAATCCGGCACTCTTTATACCTGCCATACAGCCGATTTAGAGAAACGCCTTGCAAGACACAACGATAAATCCCGGATCACAAAAAGATATACAAAAAAATATGAAGGGAACTGGGTGCTTGTGCATTCTGAAGAATATGCGACAAGGTCTGCGGCAATGCAGAGGGAGAGTTTTCTTAAATCCGAGCAAGGCAGAGTATGGATCGAGAAAAATGTTGATATGGGTCGGTAGAGTCCGCCAAAGTTCTATGGCGGATTAACCACTGGGTCCGCGGGCTATATTTCAAATAAGGAAAAACATGAAAGATGATATAAAAGACAGAGCTTCAATCCCCATACAGCCTCCACTGATTTTTTTCGCGTGTTTGGGTCTGGGTGTCCTGCTGGAGTATTTATTCCCATTTCATTTTATCATCGGAGCATGGCCATTTAGAATTATTATCGGATGTTTTCTTTTTCTTGTTTCCGGTTTTATGGCCGTAAGCGCTTTTGCAGCGCTTATTAAAAATAAAACTCCATTTAATACCGCTAAACCGACGGAGAAAATAGTTTGCGAAGGTTCTTTCAGGTTTTCCCGTAACCCTCTGTACCTTGCTCTTCTCCTTCTATTGGCTGGTGCTGCAATTGCGACGGGTTCTGTTTGGCTTGTACTGGGGCTATTGATTCTTTTTGTTTCTCTTGAAAGATTTGCAATCAGACCTGAGGAAAAATACCTGACGGATAAATTCGGAGAAGATTATTTAAATTACAAGGCCTCGGTAAGACGCTGGCTTTGATCAGGAATGCCCTTTTATTCTTGTATCGTTCAATCGTTCCGACGGCCTTACGGAAAGAATCAGGTCCAACCGGACAAAAATAATCTCTCGAAAATATAGATAAAAAACATAACTTTATTAAAATAAATAATTGTGATAGGTGAGAAATGTATTTTCAACCCCTCGTGTTACTGAAAAGGGGGGAAAAATCATTTTTCTGCCCATTCAAAAAACCGATGAAATATTATAAAGGATCTATATAATTTGACGACGGAAGCCTTTCCTAAGGCAAGTTTAAATAATATGAACGTTCTTTCATTGCTTCAACGTCCGGTCGCGGTTTAATGTGGGTGTTAAATCCACAATAATGAGGAGTTATAATATGGAAACAAAGAAGTTCATTTACTATAAGGACGGCAATATGTGTATCGGCTGGCTTGAGGAGTATCCTGACTATAGGACTCAGGGCGAGTCCCTTGAAGAGCTGGAGGAAAATCTCAGGGATATATATGCTGACCTCAGTAGCGATGCCATTCCATATGTTCACCGGGTTGGAGAGTTGCGTGTTGCATGAAAAGAATAGACCTCATCCGAGAGATAGAAGAAATTGGATGCATTCTGATACGCCATGGCGGGAAGCATGACTGGTATCAAAACCTGATGACAAAGGTTGCGCAGCCGGTGCCCAGACACCGAGAGATTAAAGACAGCCTTGCCAGGCACATTCTGAAGATGTTGAAGAAATAAGCTAAACTTGCGTCCATATGCCGAGCAAACCGGACAAAATAATCTTTTGGAAATACAGATAAAACTAGCAGGGCTTTATTAATATTAAGAAGTGTGATAAGCACGAAATGTATTTTCAACCCCCCGTGTTACC
>JAHJQU010000015.1 GCA_018819005.1 Pseudomonadota bacterium
CATCGCCCCATTTGTAAGCAGCAGGCACCCAGTCATAGTCCGGACCTGATACCCACATGCCGCAGCAGCCTGAATGTGATCCAAGCAGATACGGTTCTGTAGGCATAACTTCGGAATTCTTCTTTTCAGGTTCGCAGTTCTGAGCACACCACAGGTTTGCCTGTCCGCAGGTCATATCAAGGAAGTCTTCCCATGCTTCTGACTCAAGATGTTTGAGTTCTTGCTTGCTCATTGTCTTTCCGAGGTTGGCAAGAGCCGTAACCGTATCCATCATGATCGGACCGCGTCCGGCCTTCATTTCAGTCAGCATGAGGTGGTTACGCAGACAGGTAGGTGTAACGGCAGCAGTTCCGTAAGGAGCATATTTCTGGAGTTCTGCTTTAGCTGCGTCGCTTGACGCAAAGTCTTCACCAAGACCGTTTAATGTTTTGGCCTTGAAGAGAAGGAACCATGCGCCGACCGGGCCGTATCCGTCTTTAAAACGTGCCGGCGTGAAACGGTTTTCCATCATTGAAAGTTCTGCGCCGACTTTCATACACATTGTGTATGTTGAGCCTGCATTCCATACCGGATACCATGCGCGGCCTTTGCCTTCGCCAACGCTTCTCGGCATGTAAATATTGACGGCTCCGCCGCAGGCAACCATCATGGTTTTGCATTTGATGATGTAAACCTTGTTTTCGCGAACAGAGAAACCGACTGCGCCGGCAATCTGATTCGGCTTATTGGCATCAAGAAGCAGTTCGACTATAAAGCACCGCTCAATGATGTTATCAGTGCCAAGAGCAAGCTTTGCGGCTTCGGCAACGATTCTCTTGTATGATTCGCCGTTGATCATTATCTGCCATTTACCGGTGCGGACCGGTTCTGCTCCCTTTTTCAGTGAGCCGACAGCGAGGCCTTTTTTACCGTCAAGGGTCTTGCCTTCCGATTTTTTCCAGATCGGAAGTCCCCATTCCTCAAAAAGATGAACCGAATCATCGACGTGACAACCAAGGTCAAAAATAAGGTCTTCACGTACAAGGCCCATAAGGTCGTTGCGGACCATTTTGACATAGTCTTCAGGGCTGTTTTTTCCAACGTAAGTATTGATCGCTGAAAGTCCCTGAGCAACAGCACCGCTTCTCTCCATTGCGGCCTTGTCACAAAGCAGCACTTTTGCATCCGGTGCCCATTTCTTTATTTCGAAAGCGGTTCCGCAGGCAGCCATACCACCACCCACAATAAGAATATCGACTTCGCGCTCTTCAACTGCCGGATCTTTCACGGCCTTTGTTTCACCCAAAGGTTTATTAGGTAATGCCATATTAAATCCTCCTTAAGAAATTTTATTCGTAATTAATCTTTTTCCAATTGGACTTGCTCAAAATAAACCCGCTTAAATCTTAGGTCTCGGAAGTACGAATCCATCGGCCTCTTCTGTTGAAAGCAGGCCGCTATCCAGGTCTTTCCCTTTGAGATCCAAGTAAGCATTAGCCTGACCTTCAGGGGTAGTCCGAATGGGGAACTTAAAGCGTTTAATAAGGCCATTCCTGAACTTGCAGGTCCACATAACATCTTCGGTACCCATCATCGGCATTATGCTGCTTCCAAGAGGTACAAAGTCAGAGTAACCACGCACTTCAATTGCCTGGGTGGGGCATATTTTTACACATGAAAAGCACTCCCAGCACTGATCGGGCTCCTGATTGTAAGCCTTCATAGCAGTCGTATCAAGAACAATAAGGTCATTGGGACAAATGTACATACAGGCTGTTTTGTCCCCACCTTTACAACCGTCACATTTTTCAGCAATTACAAAAGATGGCATCTATTATCCCTCCTAATGTTGTTTGTATTAAATTCATTTTCCAAACCGTAGCCTCGCGTTCTATGAAACTCTTCTAAGTTGTAAGCACCTCCCTTCATAACCCGGGCCGGTTAAAGCAAAGCCCCCTATTATTTGTTTTATAATTTTCCTTTTCCCTATAGCCTGTTAAATAAACAGGGTCCCTATAGCCTGTTAAATAAACAGGGCTTGAAGCTTTTTTCTTTTAAATCAGTATGTTAATTTAACTATTTTATCAAAGTTCTCTTTTATCATTCTGTTTTTTTATTGTCAAGGACTTTTGGCAATGAAAATGCAGAATATATAAATATTTACAGGGTTCTATATATCACAACAAATTGTCTGCATCCTGAAAATGCCTACTATATATTGTGGTATAGAAAGAAGC
>JAHJQU010000016.1 GCA_018819005.1 Pseudomonadota bacterium
ACGGCTTACCGATATTTAGAAAAGATGGTAGGATACCAGGATAACTGGATACTGATAGTTTATAGTCTTCTGCAGAAAATCGGAACACTGACAATATGCTTATTACCAGAATAGGGACTGTTTTGGAATGATACTTTTTCAAAGCTGTCGCTTTTTATTGACATGTCATTAATATCTAGTAAAAGTGATGTGGACTTAAAAGAATTATCAATAATTATCAACATATTTTGCAGGGTTGTAACATGATTGTTGTGCCTGAAGAATGGGCAAACCGCTTTAAAGGCCGGGACATATTTGACTCTCTTTTTGCAATTGACGGAAAGGTATACCGCAATAAAGAGGGGAGAAAAACCCTTCGTTTTACAATCGACGGCAAAAACTATTTCGGAAAGTTTCACAGCGGGATCGGATGGAAAACCCTTCTTAAAAACCTTATACAATTCCGCACGCCTGTCCTTGGAGCCCGGAATGAATGGATGGCTATAAGGCGGCTTGAACAGCTTGGAATTCATACGATGCGCCTTGTGGGGTATGGCAAAAGAGGGAAAAACCCCGCAAGAGTTCAATCCTTTGTTATTACTGAAGAATTAAAAAACACTATAAGCCTCGAAGAGTTCTGCCGTAGCTGGACAAAAACACCCCCTTCTTATTCCCTCAAAAAAGCTCTGATAACAAAAGTAGCAGAAACCGCGAGAACTCTTCATGAAAACGGCATTAATCACAGAGATCTGTATATATGCCACTTCCTGTTAGATATAACTTCAGGAATCGACCATATCGACAATAAAAATCCTGTATTGTACCTGATAGATCTTCACCGTGTAAAGTTTCACAGCAACACACCTGTACGATGGAGAATCAAGGATGTCGCTGCCCTCTATTTTTCCAGCATGGATACAGGACTTACAAACCGCGACCTTCTTCGCTTCATAAGAGCTTACAGTAATAAGGAGATCAAAGCCGCTCTTAATGAAAAAAAATTCTGGCAAAAAGTGAAAAGCCGCGGCAATTCGTTTTATAGCGAATTCAAAAGAAAATACCCTACCGCAATTATCAACTTTGACAGGGAAAGCTGAAAGCCCCGTCTTTTTCATCACTGCAACACCTGCTTGTCCGGAAACGACCGGAACCTTTTCCCTCTCTTCCTGATTCTGCTTCTTGCATTTTCGTACCACAGTGATTATACTTTTCAACTATGAAGACCACAGATGAAAAAAGACCGGATCCCGAAGAGATTGAAAAAGAAATCACCAGGTTTCTTGCCAGGAAGTTTGGCGGAACCGTCAGGATTGCTACACCATCTCCATCGCCTCAGGAAGATCAGGCTGAAAAAACGGGCAAATCTCATAAAGACGATATAAAATTAAAATTTAATTTAAAACCGGAAGACCTTATTTCTTATCTGGATCAGTATATTATAAAGCAGGATGAGGCAAAGGCCGTTCTTTCCACAAAAATATGCACCCATTACAACAGGATCAAAACATTCAAAGCTTCCCCGGATCTGGAAGGCGAGTTGTTCTGCGGCATTAAAAATAATGTTCTCATGCTTGGTCCAACCGGTGTAGGCAAGACTTATATGATAAAGCTTATAGCCAAAAAGATCGGAGTCCCTTTCGTAAAAGGTGATGCCACGAAATTCAGTGAAACAGGTTATGTGGGAGGCGATGTTGAAGACCTTGTGAGGGATCTCGTAAGGGAAGCCGATGAGGATATCGAGCTTGCACAGTTCGGAATAATATATATTGACGAGATTGATAAAATAGCATCCAGCCATAATATAATCGGAGCCGATGTCTCGCGTACAGGGGTTCAGCGCGCTCTCCTGAAACCCCTTGAAGAGACGGAAATCGATTTAAGGGTGCCTCATGACCCTATATCCATGATCCAGGAAATTGAAAGATTCCGTAAAACAGGCAAAAAAAGCAGACGGATTGTTAACACAAAGAATATACTTTTCATTGTAAGCGGTGCTTTTACCGATCTTGCCAAAATCATACATAAGCGTATTATCGAAAAGGGTATCGGCTTTGGCGCAACCATCCCCAAAATAAGTGATTATACAAATGCCCTGAAAAATGTAAAATCTGAGGATCTGGTCGAATTCGGGTTCGAATCGGAATTTGTTGGCCGCCTGCCTGTAAGAGCCGTATTTGAAGAGCTTAACGAGACCGATCTTTTCGATATTCTGAGCAATCCCAACAATCCAATCATTTTAAGCAAGAAACTCGACTTTGCAGCATATGGAATTGACATCAAATTTGAAAAAAAAGCTCTGCGAATCCTGGCAAAGCAGGCTTTCGATGAGAATATCGGGGCAAGAGGATTGGTAAGCGCTATTGAAAGGGCTCTTCTTATCTTTGAAAAGCGCCTCCCTTCAACAAACATCAATAAATTTCCTGTCACAGTAGATGCCATTGAACATTCTAAAGCCTATCTGGAAAGCCTTATATCTCAACCCGGGGAGCAAAACTCTGATAATTATGAAAGGCTTCTCAAAGAAGAAAAAGAACTGATAAACATTTACCTCCATTCAAACAAAAAAGTCCTTGTTCAGAAATACGCCCTGACATTAACACCATTCCGCATAAATCTGATAGCCGATTTCTACTCCAAGTATATTATGGATATCGGTGTCATACTTCAAAAAATAAAAACGTTACAGGATGAAATTAAGAATTTTGAATTAAGATTTTTTAAAAACCATGATATAAACATTGTAATTGAAGACGATGCTATCGATTTTGTTCTTGAACTGATAGTACACTCTTCGGTCAGGCCTGATGATTTTTACAATCAGATGAACATCGATTTTGAGTATGGCTTGAAACTCGTCAGGGAAAAAACCGGGAAAAACCGTTTCTTTCTAACACGGCAGGCCCTTATTGACCCTGAAACTTTTATCAGCTCTCTTATCAGGGATGCACTGAGCGGAGACACAGAACATATGGAAAGGGCTTAATTTATAAGATGATCGGAATCTCCAAATTATATTGCGGAACAGTGGAACCCTCGGATGCTCTTCGTTACGGGCGCTCCTCCTCAAATCTCCCATCCCACCTCTTGCAGTTTTCACTGGATAAAAAACCTGTTGTCGTATGGAACATTACACGGCAGTGCAATTTGAAATGCGTCCACTGCTATGCCCATGCAAAAAGCACCCCGGTTGACGATGAGCTCTCAACTTCAGACGGGATAAAACTTATTGATGACCTGGCACAGTTTGGCGCTCCGGTGCTTCTTTTTTCAGGCGGGGAGCCTTTAATGCGGAAGGATCTGCCCGAACTTGCCGGATATGCCGTGACAAAGGGGATGAGAGCAGTAATCTCTACCAACGGGACACTGATAACAGAGCAGGCTGCAAAAACGCTGAAGGAGATAGGGCTTTCATACGTCGGGATAAGTCTTGACGGCATGGAAGATATCAATGATCGTTTCAGAGGTGTCAGGGGTGCTTTCAATTCTGCTCTGGATGGAATCAGAAACTGTATGGACGCAGGAATTAAAGTGGGCCTTAGATTTACAATCAACAAAAAAAATTTCTTTGAAATCCCCAGGATCTTTAAACTTCTTGAAGAAATGGAAATTCCTAGAGTCTGTTTCTACCATCTTGTTTATGCAGGCCGCGGCTCAAAGCTTATTGAAGAAGACCTGACCCATGAGGAAACAAGATCGGCAGTAGATACAATAATTGACCACACCCAACAACTCCACGATAAGGGCAAGGAGAAAGAGGTCCTGACCGTTGATAACCATTCGGACGGCCCATACCTTTACATGAGGCTCTTGAAGGAAAATCCTGCGCGGGCAAGGGAAGTCCTTGAGCTTCTGAAGATGAACGAAGGCAACAATTCCGGAAGAGGCATAGGATGTATAAGCTGGAACGGAGATGTACATGCTGACCAGTTTTGGCGCCATTACAGTTTTGGCAACATAAAGGAAAGACCGTTTTCTGAAATATGGACAGATGTATCCAACCCTCTGATGAAACAGCTCAAAGAAAAAAAGAAATATGTAAAGGGAAGATGCGTAAATTGCCAGTGGCTTGATATCTGCGCCGGAAATTTCAGAGTCCGGGCGGAAGCCATAACCGGAGACGTTTGGGCACCTGATCCGGCCTGTTATCTTACCGATCAGGAAATCAGCGGACGATAAAAGACGAATAGAGAGATTTGAGACATAAGCGGCAAGCTGCAACTTGAAACCTGTGACTTGTAGCCTGAAACTTGAAACTTAACTAATCCGCTTAACACTTTTTATAATCACAAACCATGAACGGAGATTTTTATGCTATTTCCAGACTACAGGCCGAGGCGCCTTAGACAGAATGAAGCTTTCCGGCGAATGATACGTGAGACCGTACTGTCTGTTGACGATCTCATTCTTCCCCTTTTTGCAATAGGCGGCAGGGGAGTCAGAAATCCGATTCAATCGATGCCGGGCCATTTTCAGCTTTCAATTGAAAACCTTGTTGAGACATGCAGGAAAGCGTATGAACTGGGAATACCTGCCGTCATGCTTTTCGGAATACCGGATAAGAAGGATCCGCTGGGGACGAGCGCTTACTCCAAGGACGGTATCGTTCAAAAGGCCGTAAAAGAAGTAAAAAACAAGCTGCCTGAGCTTGCCGTAATAACGGATGTCTGCCTATGCCAGTACACAGACCACGGCCATTGCGGGATAGTGGACAAGAATACGGTGGACAACGATGCCACTCTTGAGCTTCTGGCAAAAACCGCTCTTTCTCACGCAAAGGCCGGCGCAGACATGGTAGCGCCCTCTGACATGATGGACGGACGCGTAGCGGAGATCCGTAATATCCTTGATGAAAACAGCTTAGGCCATATTCCCATCATGTCATATTCGGCAAAATACTGCTCGGCCTATTACGGCCCTTTCAGGAGTGCGGCTGATTCGGCTCCTAAATTCGGAGACCGCAGAACGTACCAGATGGATCCGGCGAACGGGCTTGAGGCCATACGAGAAGTCACGATGGATATAGAAGAAGGGGCCGACATAATAATGATAAAACCGGCTCTTCCCTATCTTGACATCATCTACCGTGTCCGCGAAGAGATCGATCTTCCCATTGCAGCTTATAACGTAAGCGGCGAATTTTCCATGATAAAGGCGGCCGAGAAAATGGGATGGATAGACGGGAAAAAAGTAATGATGGAAACCCTGACCTCTATCAAAAGGGCCGGAGCCGACATGATACTTACCTATTTTGCAATCGAGGCGGCGATGGTAATTAGGGGCAAGGATCGTAAATCGTGAATCGTGAATCGCAAAACGAATATCGAATTACGAACCACGAACCACGAACGTCGAATCACGATTTACGAACAACGGATAACAGACCATGAACCACAAACCGGAAACCGGAAATCAGAAACCTTCTTCCCTGCGTCTTGTAGCATGGGAAATCACCCGCAACTGCAATCTCTCATGCATCCATTGCCGCGCTTCAGCAACAAACGGACCATATGCCGGAGAGCTTGACACCGAAGCCTCCTTAAGGCTTCTCGACCAGATCACAGATACCGGAAATCCGATCGTCATACTGACCGGCGGAGAGCCTCTTTTAAGGCCCGATATTTTTGATATTGCTGCATATGGCACAAAAAAGGGCTTAAGGATGGTAATGGCCCCGAACGGCATCCTGATAACCGAATCAACGGCAAAAAAAATGGTTGCCTCCGGAATCAAACGTATAAGCATAAGCATTGACGGCCCCACAAAAGAGAGTCACGACAGTTTCCGGGGGGTGGAAGGCGCATTTGAAGGAGCGCTTCGCGGCATTGCTTTTGCCAAAGAGGCTGGTCTTGAATTTCAGATAAACACTACAATAACAAAGCTGAATCTGAAATATATTCCAGATATTCAGGACTTGGCTGTAAGCCTCGGAGCAGTCGCGCACCATATATTTCTGCTTGTTCCGACAGGCCGGGGAAAATACATTATAGACCAGGAAATCTCGGCAAAGGAGTACGAGGAGACCCTCAACTGGTTTTACGACCAGCGGGAGGAGGCTCCGCTTCAGCTTAAGGCGACCTGCGCACCCCATTATTACCGCATTCTGCGGCAAAGGGCAAAAGTAGATGGGAAAACCGTAACCTTTGAATCACACGGCCTTGACGCAGTTACAAGAGGATGCCTCGGCGGGACAGGCTTCTGCTTTATTTCGCACACCGGAATTATACAACCCTGCGGCTTTCTGAATATCGAATGCGGAGATGTAACAAAGAATTCGTTTGAAAAAATATGGAATTCATCTGAGGTCTTTCTTTCTCTGAGAAATTTTGATAAGCTTAAAGACAAATGCGGAATCTGCGAATTTAAAAAAGTTTGCGGCGGCTGCCGGGCAAGAGCCTATGAGGCAACCGGCGATTATATGGCTGAAGAACCTCTCTGCAGTTATGAACCTGTTTTAGGCATGAGGCGTGAGG